>JAKFXJ010000208.1 GCA_021731425.1 Limnohabitans sp.
TGCTCCGCGACGCCCAGCACCATTTCGAGCGACCCTTGTACTGGCGCATGAACCACCGTGGCCAACGTGCCCTGCGTTTGGGCGACTACAAATACCTGCGGATGGACGGCAACGACTATTTGTTCAACATCCCGGCAGACGAGCGCGAGCGGGCTAACTTGGCCCAGCGCGAGCCTGCCCGCCTTAACGCCATGCGCCAAGCTTGGGAAGCTTGGGACAGCACGGTGCCCGCCATCCCCGAAGACGCGACCATCAGCCTGGGCTACTCGGTCAAAGACATGCCCCAGCGCTGAGGCTCTGGCGGCTAAGATCGGGCATGCTCGATTTGCAACGCTTTTTGACTTACCGCCAGTGGCCCCGTTTAACAGGCCCTTTGGCCCGCACCGAGGTGTTGGCAGGTTTGACGGTGGCGCTGGTCATGATCCCGCAGGCCGTGGCTTACGCGGGCCTGGCCGGTATGCCCCTGGTCACCGGGCTTTACACCTGCCTGATCCCCGCTTTGCTGGCCGTGCTGTTTGGCAGCGCCAACCGCTTGTCGGTCGGCCCAGCTGCGCTCACCTGTGTGCTGATTGGTGCGTCTCTCACGGGCATGGCCGAACCGGGCTCGCCCGAATGGGTGGCGCTGGCGGTGTGGTTGTCGCTGCTGTCGGGGGCCATTCAGTTGCTGCTGGGCCTGGGGCATTACGGCTGGATCATCAACTTGGTCAGCACCCCGGTCATGACCGGCTTCACCCAAGCCGCGTCTTTGCTCATCATGGCCTCGCAAGTGCCCGGTTTGTTGGGGGTCAAGGCCTGGAGTTGGGACGTGCAAACCTGGCCTACCTGGCTGAGCAGTTGGCCCGCGTTGTTTGGCTTGGGCAGTTTGGCCGTGCTTTTGCTGCTGCGGCGTTTCAAGCCGCGCTGGCCCGGCATCATGATGGTCATGGGCCTCGCCTCGGCCATCGCTTATGCCACCGATTACCAAGACCACGGCGCGGTGGTCGGCCTGCTGCCCTCGGGTCTGCCTGACTTTTATTGGCCTGCATGGCCCGGCTTGGACATGATTAACCAGCTCTGGGTGCCCGCCATGGTGATCGCGTTGGTGAGCTTTTTAGAGACGGCATCGAGCGCCCGCATCGAATGCCGCCGCGACGGCAAGCGCTGGGACGACAGCACCGAACTCTTCAGCCAGGGCCTGGCCAAAATCGCCTCGGCGTTTTCGGGCAGCTTTGCCACCAGCACCTCGTTTTCACGCTCGGCCCTCATGCTCTACGCCGGGGCGCGATCGGGCTGGGCGGTGGTCGCTTCGGTGGGTTTTGTGCTGTTGGCTTTGCTCATCCTCATGCCCGCGCTGCAATTTGTGCCGCGCTCGGTCATGTCGGCGGCCGTGATCGTGGCCGTGCTCAATTTGTTCCAGCCGCGCCAGTTTTTGAGCCTTTGGCGCGTGGGCCGCATCGAGACCATGACGGCGGGCATCACCTTTGCCATGACCTTGTTGACCGCGCCACGCATTTACTGGGGCGTGATGACCGGGGTGCTGGTGGGCCTGAGCCACTTTTTACACACCCGCTTGCACCCCCGCATCATCGAGGTGGGCCTGCACCCCGATGGCAGCCTGCGCGACCGGCATCTGTGGAAATTACCACCCTTGGCCCCCCAGCTGTACGCGCTGCGCATGGACGCAGAACTCGACTTTGCTGCCGCCAGCGACTTTGACCGGGCCATCACCGACCACCTGGCCCGCCACCCCGATGTGTTGCATGTGTGCCTGTTCGCCCAGCCCATCAACCGCATCGACGTGACCGGCGTGGAGACTTTTGGCCAGCTGCACCACCAACTGGTCAGCCGGGGCATCACACTGCACATCAGTGGCATCAAACTGCCGGTCGAAAGCACTTTGCGCCGGGCGGGGGAACTGAGCGAGGGCCCGTACCTGAAGCTCTACCGCACCGATGCCGAAGCCCTGCATGCCCTGGCCCAACTGACCCCATTGCCGGACGACATCGCGGCAGCGGCCATCTGAATACTTATAAGCCATCTGACCGATGGCCTTGAGGGCAGCAGCAACCAAGTCAGCGCGACACCCACATGGGCAAAGCCTGGTTGTTCTGGTTTCTTTCGCGCCTGACCGTCTGTCCGTCCTCACGGGCTGAGTCGGTCCGCACCTGGCCCCAAACGGACAGGTTGGTGAAGCGCAGTTGGGTGGTTTTTTGGGGCCATTCACGCGCCACGAAGATTTCCATCTGGTCTGGCAAGCGCCAAACCGCTTGATACGGTCCACTTTGCTCGCGGCCCGTCACGCGTTGGGGTCGACCAAAACGACCCTCGATGCGCAGTTTCACATCCTCCACATGCGCGTTGTCGGAGAAGGTCATGAACAAATACTCCACCCGGGCCAACCTTTGTCCTTGTGGGGCGTAACTGAATTTCATCTGTAGCAAGCCAGGCATCCAGTTGAGCGCTTCATAAATGTCTTCCTGAAATGCATCGTCTTCTCGCTGGGGCTTCAGGCCCTCGTTGCGGATGGCTTGACGCATCTCGGCACGCGCGGCCGTGCTCAAGGTCACCCCGAACATTTGTAAACCGCCGCCCACAGGGGCCTCGGTCTGCACTGGGGCCGCAGGCGCAAGGACCTCAGGGATCGGCGTCACCACCACAGCAGGTGCCGCCGGCGAGGACGAGACAGTGCGCCACCCGGTTTGCGCCTCAACCGGCGTGACCCAGGCCAGCGCACAGCCCAGGGCACAAATCAGCGTGGCTTGCGGCAGCCCATGAACCAGGGGGGTGCGGAGAAAAAAGCGTGAAGCGGATTGCATGTGAGACCTGCCTGAAGGTTGAGACGGCCTTCAAGTGTACCCATGCACGCCAAAAATGAAAACAAAAGAGTCTAAAACGATTTTTTGAGCGTGGGTCTAAGCCAACGCCTTTTCAAACTCCGACAAGCGTTTGTAGATGGAGCGCAGCTCGGTGATGTCGGTCCAGCGCTCGATCAGGTAAGAAAACGCGTCATTGACTTTGCCAAAGGCGTTGCTCACCTGCTGGATGGCACCCAAAGTGATCAAGCCCGTGAACAGCGACGGACCCATGAGCAGGTAGGGAAAAATCACCATCGTCTGGCTGTAAAAATTGCTCCACAAATGAAAATAAGCGTAGTGGTTGAAGAGTCGGAAGTTGTTCAAGCGCACGCCCGTGAACAAACCCATGACGGTGGGTAAATCCATTCGGCTGCGTTCGTCTTCGGCATACACCAGGTCCTTGCGCAGCGCAGCTTCGGTTCGTTGGTTGTTGTACTCCAGGCCCGGCAAGCGAATGCCGACAAACCACGACAGCACCGTGCCACCCACTGCTGTGACCAAGGCCACCCAGAACAGCGAGCCTTCGAACTGCAGCCACGCAATCGCCATGCCTTTGGACAAGAGCCACAAAATTGGAATAAATGACACCAGCGTGAGCACCGCACGCACCAGCCCCAGCCCCAGGTTCTCGGTCTGGCGGGCAAAGCGCATGCAGTCTTCCTGAATCCGCTGCGAAGCCCCCTCCACCGTCGCGTCGGTGCGCTGCCAGCGGGGCAAATACAGCTCCGTCATGGCCTGTCGCCAACGGAAGGCGTAGTGCGAGGCCAGATAAGTCTCCAAGCTGCGCAGCAACATGAAGGGAAAAGCGATCCACGCGAACTGCAGCATGTAGTCCCAGAACTTTTCCAAGCCACCGGCCTGCTCGGGCTTTTGCAGCAAGTCATAAAACTCGCCATACCAAGTGTTGAGCTTCACCGTCTGCTGCACCGTGATGAACACCAGCGCCACCAACACGAGCAAACCACCCCAGGCCCACAGGGCCCAGCGGCGAGAGAGAAAGAAACTGCGGAACATGAAAGAGAGCCTTTGTTCAGAAGAGCCGAGCTTAGCGGGTTTATCGGTTCTGATTCATGATCGGAACGTATGGCTAAAAACCCATCGTCTCGTTAAAATAACTTCGATTCCATGAAAAAAATGCCCCTTCTCAATTCACCAGCAAATCCGCGGTGGTTGAAGACGCACACATCATCGAATTGACAACGCTCAAGCTGTCCACTGCAGTCAGGAGCCCCGGCCTGGCCCAAGTATCTGAGTTGAGCGTTTTATCCAAGAGGCCACCTTGCCTAAAGGCGGGGCAAACTCACGATGTTTGTTAAATACAGCACAGGTCGTAAAGAGAATCGAACGGTCGATTTTGATTTGAACTGTTGGCAAAACCCTGTAAAAAAAGGATTCCGATGCTGAGTTTGGTCCGTCCATTGCAGTGGTGCATTTTTTTTCTGTGCACCTGTTTTGGTGTTCAAACAGCCTCCGCTGAATCTACTCCAGGCAGTCTGCTCACCAACCCTCTGTTTGCCATTGATGCGAAAGGCAGTTCCCCATGGGTACCCGATCCCCTGTTGCCCGAGCGCTGGAGCTCACCCGTCGACATCAATGCTGACCTGATAAGCACTCAGGCTGTGTATTCCCATACCGCTGCTACCGCATTTGAGCTTTCAGCGCTTGAACCCATTCGTGTGCCAGCAGATGGCGTTTTGTTGTATCGGGGCATGTTGGATGAAGGGGAGTCAGGTTTTGTAATCGACCATGGCCATGGGATTTACTCGCTGTTGAGTTCAGAAATGAACTGGAATTTACGTACCAGTCCAGAGCCTGGATCAAAAGTAGAAAAAGGTCAGTTTTTGGCTAACGCTGCATCGATTGATGGTCGTTCAATTCTCACTTGGGACGTTTTCTATTCTGCGCAACAAATCAACTCAAAACAAGGGGCTGAACTTGTCCGCCAACTGCGCTCACAGAAAGCCATCAACACCCGATTTCTTGCCAATATTGGCTTGCTGAATCTCACGGTAGAAGGCTCGCGGGATGAGTTTTCAATTGCTGTTGACCAGCGTGAACTCCCACGTCAAATCGGTTATCCAGCCATGTTTCTTTTTGAAGTTGGCCTTGTCTCTTTGCAAGTGACTACAGGGACCTTCTTCAAAACAGTCAACAAAGACGTCATAGACTTGTCCTCCAAGGGTGTGGTGACCCAAGTGATTGGCAAAAAAGGCAACAAGGGCTATGGCGCACTTAGGTCCACTTTTGAGCCGACCGACCTCAGTAGCACCGACGAAGTCATGGCCATTCTGAGTGGCACATCGACCCGCGCCATGGCTTCTGCAGATTCACCCTTGCCTGTGACATTACCGCCGCCAGTCCCGACCAGCCTGTCTGTCCCGTCTGAAACGATTGCAGCCGCGCCGACCACAACGCCAACACCAACGCCTGCTGTGACAGCTCTCCCTTCAGCCTCCGCGGTCGGCAATCTTGATGCGCAAAGGCTTAAGGCTTTGGCCGATCAAAGAGAGCAGGAGTTGACACAATTGCGTCAACAACTGGCTCAGGCAGAGGCGCAACGCTTGCAAGATGCACAGCGCCTTACCGAAATCAATGCAGCCGAACAAAAGCGGCAAGCTGACTTGTTGCAACAGCAAATCCTGGCTCAGCAACGGTCACAAGAACTTCAGCGCCCTCAGCGCATCGAGTCTGCGCCCTCCACCGGAAAGCGCAAGGCATTGGTTGTTGGCAATGACCTTTACCGACACGTTACCCGACTGGACAATGCGCGTGCAGACGCCCGCGCAATGAGTCAGTCTCTGCAAACACTGGGCTTCAATGTGACTCTGGCCCTGGACCAAACCGAGCGCGGCTTGAAAGAAACGCTGCGAAACTTCAAATCCAGCGTAGAAGGGGGTGATGAGGTGGTGGTTTTTTACGCTGGACACGGCGTGCAAATTGGCACCACCAATTACCTGTTACCTGTTGACATTGCGGGACAAAGCGAAGAGCAAATCCGAGACGAAGCCATTCAGATGCAGCGCATACTGGATGACATGCAAGAGCGGCGAACAGGTTTCTTGCTGATGATCGTAGATGCCTGTCGTGACAACCCCTTCAAAGTTGCAGGTCGCACTTTAGGTGGACGCGGGCTGGCCCCCACTTCGGCTGCGACCGGACAGATGATCATCTTTTCTGCTGGCACAGGGCAACAAGCCTTGGACAAATTGGGCGTCGATGACACAGAACCCAATAGCTTGTTTACTCGGCTTTTTCTGCGCGAAATGAAAACACCGGGTGTGTCTGTCGATCGGGTTTTACGGACAGTCCGCTCCGAAGTTGCGCGATTGGCTCGCCCTATCGGACACGAGCAAACACCTGCCTTGTACGACCAATCTCTGGGCGACTTCTTTTTTAAGCCCTGAGTACCCAGTACCCGCCTGTAACTCCAATCGTCTTGGTATTCAAGGGTTGACGCTGGTGACCGTCTCGGTACTGAAATCTGCAGGCAGCACCACTTCGAGCAATTCCACATCGTGGCTGTGCCCCAGCTCGCGGTGTCGAATTTCGGGAGGCTGGTGCACACACGAACCCGCCTCCAGCCGCACCACGCCCTGGCCCTCATACTCAAATTCGATCCAACCCTTGAGCACATAAACCAGCTGGAACTGCGTCTTGTGCAAATGCGGCTGGCTCGAAAAATCTTGCCCTCCGGCAGCACGAATCACGCTGGCCGTGACCCGCCCGTCCGTGGCCGCCTTCATGCCCAGGTCGCGGTATTCAAAAAACGAGCGCAGTCCTTTTTCAAACTGCGCATCCTTGGCGTGGGTCACCACGAAACCTTGTGTCGTCATCTGCACCTCATCGTAAACGTTGTCTGATTAACTGACAAAGTCAATTGCATCCTACAAGCAAGCTCAAACCGTGACGATCCACCCCTCCAGCGGATCACACGGCGGCAGGCCGTATTGCGGATGCCCAGCCTCGTGCTGCTGCTGCGCCCAAGCCGCTTGCATCAGGCACAGGGTGGCATCCAGCGCGTCGCCGCTGGCGTCTTCGGCCAGTCGGCCCAGCAGGGCATTGCTGGCCACCATGCGCAGGCCCAAGCGGGTCTGGCCGCGCTCCAGCGCACTCAGCAATTCACGCCGTGCCATCAAGCGCTCAGGCGTTTGTTTGGCTTTGTCGTCGCTTTTGTAGCTGGTGTTGCCCAGCACTTCACGCGCCAACAAGCCGGGGTAGGCCTCCAGCGCCACACGGCGCACGTCGCCCGCCTGCAGGCCGGGCAGGTGCACACCCGCTTGCCGCAACAGGGGTACACCTGCGTGCAGCATGTAGGCCACGGGCGGGTTGACCCATTTCATGGACGGGCTCGAGCCTGCGGGCTTGTCAGCGGCGCGGTGCGCAAACTTGCCGCCCACCGGGCGGGCGTTGCAAAACACGGCAAACTGCTCGCGGATGTCGCTGCGCTCCAAGGCGCAGTAATGGTCCATGCAGGCTGACCAGTCGGTGGGCCAGCCCAGCGTCTCAACCAATTCACGCGGCAGGCCAAAAGGCAGATCAAAGCCGCCCACCCAATCAGCGGGCTGCGCGAGCCAGTCGCCAAACCCAGACAGCGTGTCAAAGGTCTGCAGGGCTTGCAGTTGCACCCTGCCCTGCCTGGCTTGGCCCAGCGCCAGCACGATGGGTTTGCGTTTGCTGGGGCTGCTGGAGAAATCACAACCGATCAATGACACCGAATTCATTTCACCACCCCAACGCCATGACGCCTGCGGCGATCAGCACGGCCCCGGCAATGCGTGGACCCCGGTCTTTTTCGCCCAGCAAATGGCCACCTAACAAAGCGGCAAACAACATGGACACTTCCCGCGCCGGGGCAACATGCGACAGCGGTGCCACCTGCAAGGCGTACATCACCAGCACATACGACACAGGGCTGAAAATGCCCACCACCAAGGCATAGCGCCTCTGTTCAAGCCACAGTGACCACACAGCCGGGCGGTCACGCAGCAAGCTGGGCGTCAAAATGACCAGGCGCAGTAAGTTGCCAAAGTAGTCCACCAAAATGGGCGACATCAGCGCCACCTTGATGGCATAACTATCGACCACGGTGTAACAGGCGATGAACAGGCCGGTAACGCAGCCATAAAAAATGCCGGTGCGCACACGCGCTTGCTGCTGCGGGTCTTGCGCAGCCCGCCAAAGTCCCGGGCCACCAGCGATCAAAAAGACACCACCCACCACCCCCAAGATGCCGATGAGTCCCAGCGAGGAAATTTGCTCTCCTAAGAAAAAAATCGCCATCATTGACGACAACAGCGGCCCCGAGCCCCGGGCCAGCGGATACACCACCGTCAGATCGGCTTGTCGATACCCGCGCAGCAAGACAATGAAGTAGCCCACATGCAAGAGTGCACTGGCCAGCACCAGCGCCCACTCCAGACCGCCCCATAGCGGCACCTGCCGCCAGCCCACCCACAGGCCCACGGGGGCCCAAAACAGCATCAAGACGACCGAAGTGAAAGCCACAAAGCGCACGTCGCCCCCGGCCTTCTTGGCCGCGATGTTCCAGCAGGCATGGATGAATCCGGCCAGAACAACCAAAGCAAGCACACTCAGTGGCATGGGCAAGAAAAAGCCCCTTGCGGGGCTAGGGGGTGTGAGGGTCTTTTAGGCCCGACCGATGATGGAGGCGGTGGCCATCAACTCTTCGAGCAAGGCCAACGAGACTTTGCCCGACACGTTGTAAGGGTCCAGCTCGGCCCGCTCGGAGTACTTGAGCAAGATATTGGTGTTCACGCGTGACGCATCCACCTGGCCCATTGTCCAGCCGCCAAAGCGGCGCTCTGAAATTTCTTCGTAGTGCAACAACACCACATCCTTATGGCGAGCGTCTTTTTGGATGTGTCCATACAACTCGCTCACAGCATTGCGACCGCCTTCGATGGCTTGCAGGAAGATGCCGCCGCCGTAACAAAGAATACCGGTGATGCCGCTGGTCGGGTTGAACTGGCGAGACTGGGCCAAAATGGATTCGATCGTCTCTGGGCGCGTGTCCACCGCACGGCTGGCGTAAAGCAGGCGTACCAACATGGTCAGTCCTTTTTCGGAATCAATGACAAAAATTCACGGCGCAGGTTCGGGTCTTTGAGGAAAGCACCACGCATGACCGAGTTGATCATCTTGCTGTCCATGTCCTTCACGCCACGCCAGCCCATGCAGTAGTGGCTCGCCTCCATGACGATGGCCAGGCCATCGGGCTGGGTTTTACGCTGGATCAGGTCAGCCAACTGCACCACAGCCTCTTCTTGAATCTGGGGGCGGCCCATGATCCATTCGGCCAGTCGGGCGTACTTGGACAGGCCAATCACGTTGGTATGTTCGTTGGGCAAGACGCCGATCCAGATTTTGCCGATCACGGGGCAAAAGTGGTGGCTGCAGGCGCTGCGAACGGTGATGGGGCCAACGATCATCAGCTCGTTGAGATGCTCGGCATTGGGGAACTCGGTGATCTCAGGGCCCTCGACATAGCGGCCCTTGAAGACTTCTTTGAGGTACATCTTGGCCACGCGGCGGGCAGTGTCGCCTGTGTTGTGGTCGTTCACAGTGTCGATCACCAGACTGTCGAGCACGCCAGCCATCTTGCAT
>JAKFXJ010000018.1 GCA_021731425.1 Limnohabitans sp.
AGGCCCACCCACACCGAGCCAAGCGTCATCACCCGCCGCTCGTGCCCCGCATCGATCCAACGACCCACCCAGTAAGCCATCAGCCCTTCGGCCATCAGCGCCAGGCTGAAGGCCAGCGAAGACTCGGCCCGCCCCATGCCCAGTTCGGCCTCCAGGGGCATCATGAGCAAGGAGAAGGTGTAGAAAACGCTGCCCCAGGTGATCAGCTGGGGCAGGGACAGCCAGACGCTGAAGGGCCCCAAGCCTAAAGTCTTCATGTGTTGAAGATGGAAAAATCGCATGGATTCATTATCGTGATCTGTCCACAGGGGGTTGTCCGCATCTTCGTGGCGGGCTGTCTACAGCACTGTCGCATGGGTGCTTTGATCGGCTTCGAAGACATTTAAAGTGGGTGCAAAGTGGACAAAGTATGGATGCTCAATTGCTTGGTGTTTTGAGGGGTTTGCACACGCTGGATTTGAATGCCGAACCGGCCTTGCAAACCCGTGCCCGTTGGCTGGTGCTGGACACCCTGGGGTGCATCATGGCGGGCTTGCGCTCGGAGCCGGTGCTGCGCATGGCCCAAGGCGCTGCAGTCGCTGACCCGGGGAGCTTTCGTTTCAACCCGGATGCAGCAGTGGGGCTGTCGGCAGCGAATGCCGCGATGGTGCTGGCCATGGCGGCTTGCTGGGATGAGGCCTGCGAGGGCCATGCCGGTGCCCACGGACGTCCGGGCGTGGCGGTTTTGGCGGCGCTTTTGCCGATGGCTTCGCGCCTGACATATGGGCAGTTCTTGCATGCCTTGGTGGTGGGTTACGAAATCGGGGCACGCATGGGGGCGAGCTTGCGCATCAACAAGGGCATGCACGTCGATGGCAACTGGCCCGCCTTGGGTGCGGCGGCAGCGGTGGCACATGCACTGGGCCTGAACCCGGATCAGATCGCGCAAGCCGTTCAGGTAGCCGCTTGTCAATTGCCCATGAGCTTGTACTTGCCCGTGCGCTCTGGGGCCACTGCGCGCAACACCTATTTGGGCCACGCTGCGCAGCTGGGGCAAAACGCTGCCCTGGCCGTGGCCAATGGCATCACGGCGCCTGCTGAGGCGGTGGCCGAATACGCCCAGATCGGACTGGGCAAACCACCAGGGCCTTTTGACGCATCGCCGGGGTTTGAATTGCTGCAAGGCTATTTCAAATCCTATGCGGCTGTTCGCCATGTGCATTACGGCGCTTTGGCAGCGCATGCGCTGCGATCGTCGCTGGAGGTGAGCCAGATCGATCGCGTTGCGCTGCAGGTCTACGAAGAGGCCACCATTTACTGCGGTAACCGCGCACCCCAAACGCCTTTGCAGGCACAGTTTTCCCTCAGCTTCGGTTTGGCCGCCATGTTGCGTTGGGGACGCTTGGACCCTTGGGTCTACCGAGAGCCACAGTTTCAAGACCCTTTGCTGCGGGCACTGGAAGCCAAGGTGCAGGTACAGGTCGATGTCCCATGGACCCAGCAGCAACAGCGTGGTGCGCGGGTGTGGATCGACTGCAGCGATGGCACCCGACATGAGCACGTCATCACAGCCGTGCCCGGTGATGCACAAATGCCCTTCACCGAACACGCACTGCAGGACAAATTTTTGAGTTACTGCGAGGGCAGCCTGCCTGCCGCGCAGGCCGCTGACTGGGCCGCGCAGTTGCTGCACGCCCCGCTGGATGCCCGTCCCTTTCCGTTTTGGAATTCATCCCAGGAGAAAAAACCATGTTGAAAAAAACCCTTGTGACAACCGCTGTGCTGGCTGCTGCTTGGCTGAGTGGACCCGTGGTCGCACAGACCACCGATTTCCCAAACAAACCGGTGCGCATCGTGGTGCCTTTTCCACCCGGTGGCGCCACCGACATCACGGCCCGTGTGGTGGCCGAAAAGCTCAGCACCAAATGGGGGCAGCCCGTGGTCATCGACAACAAAGCGGGCGCGGGCGGCAACGTGGGCTCGGACCTGGTTGCCAAGTCGGCACCGGATGGCTACAACATCGTGTTGGGCGTGACGGGATCGCACTCGATCAACATCTCTTTGTACAAGAAGATGCCCTACCACCCGCTGAACGATTTCGAGCCCTTGACGCAGGCCACGATTTACCCGAACGCGATTGTGGTCAACCCACAGGTGCCCGCCAACACCCTGCCCGAGCTGATCGCCTTGCTCAAGAAAGAACCCGGAAAATTTTCCTATGGCTCGGATGGCAACGGCACGGCCTCGCACCTGGGCATGGAAATCCTGAAAGCCAGGGCCAATGTGCAACTGACCCATATTCCTTACAAAGGCAGCACGCCCATGATCACCGACTTGCTGGGCGGCACGTTGATGGTGGGCGTCACGGGTTTGCCAGCGGTGCAGCAGCATTTGAAGGCGGGCAAGCTCAAGATGATCGCCATCACCACGCCCCAGCGGGCGCCCGGTGCGCCTGATTACAAAACGGTGGCTGAGCAAGGCTTTGCCAATTTCAATGCAGCGCCTTGGGCTGGGTTTTTTGCCCCCAAGGGCACACCCAAACCAGTGGCGGACAAGCTGGCGCTGGACTTGGCCGATGCGCTCAAGCAAGCCGATGTGGCGCAGAAGATGAACGATTTGGGCAGCACCGTGGTGGGCAACAAGCCTGACGAGTTTCGCCAGTTTGTGACGCGCCAGATCGAGATGTGGGCCGAGGGTGTGAAGATCTCCGGCGCCACGGTGGACTGAGCCATGGCGGCTTTGGGCAACTTTGCGCCGAGTGGTGATTACGCGTTTCCCTACCGGGACTTGGTGGGTACGCAGGTGCTGGTAACTGGCGGGCGGGGCACCTTAGGTGCCGCCATCAGCCGGGGTTTTGCGTCTTTGGGGGCGCAGGTCTGGTGCGTGGACCAGTCCCCGGTGCCTGCTGACGAACACGATCCACGCATCAGACACCGCGTGGCCGATGTGCGTGACCGCGCTTCACTGCAGGCGGTGCAGGCCGAAGTGGCGCAGACGGCGGGCCTGGATGTGCTGGTCAATGCGCACGGCTTGCAAATTCGTTCGGACTTTGCGGACTGTGACGAAGAGACCTGGATGACGCTGACCGATGTGAACCTGAACGGCGTTTACCGCAGCTGCCAGGTGTTTGGTGAGCCCATGCGCAGCCGAGGCGGTGCGATCGTGAACATTGGCAGCGTCAACGGGGTGGTGGTCTCGGGCAAGGGCACGCCCTACGGCATTCAGAAAGCGGCCGTCTCGCACATGACCAAGGTGATGGCCGTCGAATGGGCGCCGCTGGTTCGTGTGAACGCGGTCGCGCCCACTGCGATTCCCTCGGGCATGACGCAGGACTTGTTTGCCAACCCGGATTACGTGCGCACCAAAACGCAAAGCATTCCGCTCAAGCGCACCGGCACCGAAGAAGACATCGTCCATGCGGTGATGTTCTTGGCTTCGTCGGCTTCGGGCCTGGTAACGGGCCACACCCTGATGATGGACGGGGGCTTGTCCTTGGTCTGAGGCAATGGGCGGCTGGCACCCCAAGGCCTCCATCGCAGCCCCATTTCACTGCCCCTGCAGCACCCGCCGGTACTGCAGGGCCTCGGCCACATGCACCGATGCGATGGTGTCGCTGCCCGCCAAGTCGGCGATGGTGCGGGCGACTTTGAGGCTGCGGTGCACACTCCGCCCGCTCCAGCCGAGTTTGGCGGCGGCTTTTTGCAGCAAGGCGGTGGCGCTGTTGTCCAAACGTGAATGGGTGTCGATGGCCTGGCCTTGCAGGGCGGCGTTGGCGCAACCTTGGCGGGCCAGGGCGCGTTCGCGGGCGGCCCCGCTGCGGGCGGCGATGGCTTCGGTGCTCTCGCCCGGTGGGGCGTTCAACAGGTCTTGTGCGCCCAGGCTGGGCACTTCGATGTGCAAGTCGATGCGGTCCAGCAAGGGGCCACTCAACTTGCCTTGGTAGCGGCTGACCTGGTCGGGCGAACAGCGGCAGGCCCGTGTGGCGCTGCCCAAGTAGCCGCAGGGGCAGGGATTCATGGCCGCGACCAACTGAAAACGCGCCGGAAATTCGGCCCGCCTTGCCGCTCGGGCGATGGTGATGCTGCCGGTCTCCAGCGGCTCGCGCAGGGCCTCCAAGGCTGCCCTTGGGAATTCGAGCAACTCGTCCAAAAACAGCACGCCATGGTGCGCCAGTGAAATTTCGCCCGGCCGGGGAGGCGAGCCGCCGCCCACCAAGGCCACCGCGCTGGCCGAGTGATGCGGCTGGCCCGTGGGGCGCTGGGCCCAGCGTGTCAGGTCAAAACGCCCCGCCAGGCTGGCGATGGCCGCTGATTCCAGCGCGTCCTCAATCGACATGGGGGGCAGCAAGCCCGCAAAACGTTGCGCCAGCATGGATTTGCCCGAACCCGGTGGGCCAACCATGAGCAAAGAGTGGCCCCCGGCGGCGGCGATTTCCAGCACGCGTTTGATGCCCGCTTGGCCTTTCACGTCGGCCAGGTCCGCGTAGCGCGGTGGTGCGCTGGGCGTGTGCGCGGCCATGCGGGCCCAGCCGTCCGTGGGCTCGGGTGGTGGCTCGCTCGAGGGCGGCAAAAACTGTTGCACCACATCCAGCAGGTGCTGGGCGCGGAAGACTTCGGCATCGGGCACCAACGCCGCTTCTTCGGCGCTGCCCGGTGGCAGCACCAGCCGGGTGCGCACACGCTGCTGGCGCAGCACCAGACTCATGGCCAGAGCGCCGCGCACCGGCCTTAACTCGCCCGACAGCGACAACTCCCCTGCAAATTCATAGCCCGCCAGTTTGCTGGCGTCAATCTGTCCACTGGCAGCCAAGATGCCCAGCGCGATGGGCAAATCCAGACGCCCGGAGTCTTTGGGCAAGTCGGCCGGGGCCAGGTTGACGGTAATGCGTTGGTTGTGCGGAAAGTCGAGTCCGCTGTTTTGCAAGGCCGAGCGCACCCGTTCGCGGGCTTCTTTGACTTCGACATCCGCCAGGCCCACCAGCGTGAAGCTGGGCAGGCCGTTGGCCAGATGCACTTCGACCATGACGGCCGGTGCGGCCAGGCCCACCAGGGCGCGGCTGTAGATGGTGGCCAGGGCCATGTCTCGTCCTCCCTCTTTTTTATGGATACCAGTGTAGAGGAGGACGACAGATTTGGGGGGGTCATTGGGGTGCCAGGCGTGTGCCGGGTTCGGTGAAGCGAACAGGCCCCATGCGTGCACCGCAAAGGTGTCTAGGCGGATGCCAAGGTCAGAGCCCACCCAGTTGCGCACCAAATTAAGCCGCAAATCCTTCAAATGCCTCAAATTGGTGCGTCTTGGGTGGGCTGGCCCACCGTGCAAGTCAAGCGGGCGGGTTGGAATGCAGGGCAAGCGCCTTCAGAGGGAAAGCGCGGCCATCAAGGCTTCTGTATGGGTGTGGTGAGTAGCTTGGCACGCTCCCTGCTTAGAGGCTATGTCCTTTCATCTTTTTTGGAGTCCGATATGAAAAAATTGCTCGTTCCTTCCTTGTTGGCCCTGTCTTTGTTGGCCGTGACCGGTGCAGCCCAAGCACAAGCTGCTGAAAGCACCTTGTCGTTCAACGTCGGCACCACCACCGATTACCGCTACCGTGGCATTTCCCAGACACGTCTGAAGCCTGCTGTGCAAGGCGGTGTGGATTACGCTGACAAGAGCGGTTTTTATGTGGGTGCCTGGGCTTCAAGCATCAAGTGGATCAAGGATGCGGGTGGTGACGCATCGGCCGAAGTTGATGTGTACGGCGGCTACAAAGGCGCTGTGGGCGATGTGGCCTATGACGTGGGTTTCTTGCGCTATGAGTACCCCAGCAACAAGCTGGCCGTGAGCGCCAACACGAATGAAGTGTACGGCGCTGTGACCATGGGTCCCGCCACTTTGAAATACTCGCACGCTGTGTCCAACCTGTTTGGTTTCGCAGACAGCAAGAACAGCTACTACGTGGACCTGAGCGGCACTTTTGACCTGGGCAATGGCTTCAGCTTGGTGCCGCATGTGGGTTACCAGTCCGTTAAAAACAACGGCGCCTACTCCTACAGCGATTACTCCGTCACCTTGGGCAAAGACCTGGGCAATGGCCTGTCAGTCAGCGCAGCTGTGGTGGGCACCGATGCGGACAAAGCCATGTATGTCACCCCCGCTGGCAAGTTCACCGGCAAGACGGGTGTGGTCGTGGGCCTGAAATACGCCTTCTGATCACCACGCAACTTTATAAGGAGCCATCATGAAACTGGTGACCGCCATCATCAAACCCTTCAAGCTGGACGAGGTGCGTGAAGCACTTTCGGGCATCGGCGTGCAGGGTATCACCGTGACCGAAGTCAAAGGCTTTGGTCGTCAAAAAGGCCACACCGAGCTGTACCGCGGCGCGGAATATGTGGTCGACTTTTTGCCCAAAGTGAAGATCGAAGCCGCTGTTTCTGACGAGCTCGTTGAGCGCGTGATTGAAGCCGTCGAAGCCGGTGCTCGCACCGGCAAGATTGGCGACGGCAAGATCTTTGTGTACGACCTCGAGCAAGTGGTTCGCATCCGCACCGGTGAAACCGGCGCAGAAGCCCTTTGACAGACAAGAAAGAGAGTCGACAAATGAAAAAACTACTCGCTACCCTGGCCTTGGGCCTGAGTCTGGGTTTAGGTGTGTTCGGCACGGCTTCGGTTGCCACAGCACAAACCGCTGCCCCCGCTGCCGTGACGGCCCCTGCGGCTGACGCCAAGCCAGCCGATGCCGCACCGGCACCTGCAGCGCCTGCTGCTGCAGCACCCGCTGCAGCAGCAGAAGCCGCGCCAGCGCTGGTGCCCAACAAGGGCGACATCGCTTGGATGATGGTCTCCACCATCTTGGTGATCTTGATGGTGATTCCGGGCCTGGCCTTGTTCTATGGCGGCTTGGTGCGCAGCAAAAACATGCTGTCGGTGTTGATGCAAGTCGTGGTCACCTTCTCGATGATCACGGTGCTCTGGTTCATCTATGGCTACAGCCTGGCGTTCACCGAAGGCAATGCGTTCATTGGTGGCTTTGACCGCCTGTTCATGAAAGGCATTTGGGACAACGCTGCGGGCACTTTTGCCAACGCCGCCACGTTCAGCAAAGGCGTTGTGATACCTGAAATCACCTTCGCAGCCTTCCAGGCCACGTTCGCGGGCATCACCTGCGCACTGATCGTGGGTGCATTCGCTGAGCGCATCAAGTTCTCTGCTGTGCTCGCCTTCATGGTGCTGTGGTTCACTTTCAGCTACCTGCCTGTCGCGCACATGGTCTGGTTCTGGATGGGTCCTGACGCTTACACGGCCAAAGAAGTCGCTGACGAAATGACTTCTAAAGCCGGTCTGATCTGGCAGTGGGGTGCACTGGACTTCGCAGGCGGCACTGTGGTGCACATCAACGCCGCGGTGGCTGGTTTGGTCGGTGCCTTCATGGTGGGCAAGCGTGTGGGTTACGGCCGTGAAGCCATGGCCCCACACAGCCTGACTTTGACCATGGTGGGTGCGTCCTTGCTGTGGGTGGGTTGGTTCGGTTTCAACGCCGGCTCGGCCCTGGAAGCCAACGGTTTCGCAGCACTCGCCTTCATCAACACCTTGGTCGCGACAGCCGGTGCCGTGCTGGCCTGGTGCGTGGGTGAAGCCCTGATGCGCGGCAAAGCTTCCATGCTGGGTGCGGCTTCGGGTGCGGTGGCCGGTTTGGTCGCCATCACGCCAGCTGCTGGCAACGTGGGCATCGGCGGTGGTTTGGTGATCGGCATCGTGGCAGGCTTTGCTTGCCTGTGGGGTGTAAACGGCCTCAAGAAGATGCTCGGTGCTGACGACTCACTGGACGTGTTCGGTGTGCACGGTGTCGGCGGTATCGTGGGTGCCTTGTTGACCGGCGTGTTCAACTCGCCTGCCCTGGGTGGTCCGAGCGCTGTGGGTGACTGGGTCACGGTGGCCATGGTCGCACCCGACGCTTATTCGATCGCTTCGCAAGTGTGGATCCAAGCCAAAGCCGTGTTGCTGACCATTGTCTGGTCGGGCGTGGTCTCGGTGGTCGCCTTCAAGATCGTTGACTTGACCATTGGTCTGCGTGTCACCGAAGAAGAAGAGCGCGAAGGTTTGGACATCGCTTCACACGGCGAGTCGGCCTACCACGGCTAAATTCCGGACACTGCAAGTTTCATTGCAAGCGGTGGCGAAAGCCACCATCTCATCAGCCCGCAGCGCTTCGGTACTGCGGGCTGTTTCTTTGGGGCTGGCCTTTTGTGCGGGATTGATCGAGGTACGTTCCAGTGTAGGACCTTCGAGTGGTGATGTCGCTAGGGCACAATGGATTTCATGCACACACCTGCTTTGTTGACACCCACTTGGACTGCCTTGACCACCGAACCGGATGGTTTGGGCGAGTCGCCTTTTTGGCACCCACATGAGCAGCGCCTGTACTGGGTGGACATTCCCGGGCGGCGCATCGCGCGTGTGGCGGTGCAAGGCCTTCAGGCCCAAGGGCCGGTCGATCATTGGCCTTTGACGCAAGAGCCAGGCTGCATCGCGCCCGTGCAAGGTGGCGGCCTGGTCATGGCCCTGCGCGATGGCATTTATCTGGCACGCGAATGGGGTGGTCCCTTGCAGCGGCTGGCGGCCGCGCCGTATGACACGAGCAAACAACGCTTCAACGATGGAAAGTGCGATGCCCAAGGCCGCTTTTGGGCCGGCAGCCTGTACGAGCCCAAAGACCGAAAGTTGGGCGTGCTGTACATGTTGGACGGGCAAGGCTTGCATGCCATGCTGGGCGGCGACAAGGACGGTGTGGTCACCGCCAACGGACTGGCCTGGTCAACCGATGGTCGCACCGCTTATTGGGCCGACACGGCCGCGCACCAGGTGCGGGCTTTTGACTTTGACGCGGCCAGCGGGCAATTCACCAACGCCCGCGTTTTTTACCAAGCTGCGCCCAAACCCACAGGCTGGGTCTGGGACAGCGCTGCGCCCTACGGCGGCAGGCCCGACGGTGCGGCCGTAGATTCTGAGGGCTGCTATTGGTCAGCCCAATACGAAGGCGGGCGCCTGCTGCGTTTTTCGCCACAAGGCGAAGTGCTGGCCGAATTGCCCACCCCTGCGCTGTGCCCCACCATGCCCTGCTTTGGCGGCGCGGACCTGAAGACCCTGTTTGTCAGCACTGCTTTTGCTGCGGGTGCAACCACACAAACTGCTGCGGCTGTGGGCACCACTGCAGACGCAACCGCTGCCAACTTTGCCGCAATGCAGAAGCAAATTTCCGATTTGCAAACCACTTTGCAACAGCAAATCCAACAAGTACAAACGACAGCAGCGGCACAAGTAAAACAAGCGCAGTCACAATTGGAATCTGATCTTACTGCACTGCAAAAACAAATGTCAGCTTTGAGCGACAAAATGCAACAACAAAATGATCAAACAAATACGGCGTTACAAGCACAGATC
>JAKFXJ010000087.1 GCA_021731425.1 Limnohabitans sp.
GGTGGTCGCGAAGGCGGTGGCGGCGGCTACGGCTGCGGCTACTGATCAAGCACCTGTGCTGGGCCTGTCGCCCAGCCTGTCCAAAGCCCTGCACTGCAGGGCTTTGTCGTTTCTGGGGTGTGCGCCTTGTAGGTTTCACGCGAACCTGGCGCGACTACCGAACGGGCTAGCCCGTGTTTGCCAGCGGCTGAATCGGGATTGAGTCAGTTTGGCAGACCGCTCAAGGCGTCTGACGTGGCGGCAAAACGGCGCGTACCTGGCCCTGCAGTTCGTACTGGCCACTGCGGACATCAAAGTTCATGGTTTGGGCGCTGAACACATCGCTGCCGCGCATGATGCGCACGGGCTGGTCCGAGACCAGGCGCTCTTCTTGCAGCCAAGCGGTGAGTGCTTCGCCTCGCAGCTCAACACGAGGGCCCTGCTTGTCGGCTTGTCTCACCGCCGTCGCTTCACCGGAGAGGGTCACCTGTTGTTCGGCTTCGCGGGAGATGCCTTTTTTCGCCTGCGCCGTGAGGCGTGTGCCCACCTCGTTTTCGGCCAAGATGCGCACGCCCTCGATGTGCAGGCTTTGTGTCGCCGGGAAGTGGGTGGCGCTTTGACCGCTGATTTCGCGGGTCAATCGGCCTGAGGCGTCAAAGGATTTGACCGTGAATTGATCGAGTCGGAAATCCGGGTCCTGACGCAACTGGGGGTCGAGGCCGGGCGGGGTCAGTTCAGGCACGCTGCGCACCAGCCACCAACTGCCCAAAGCCAAAATGGCAAACAGGAACAAGGGCAGGTAAATCGTCAACCTGTCCAAGGTGCGGCGCACCCGCGTGAGCAGGTTCATGCCGATGCGCCTGGGTGATCGTTCACCCCCACTTGCGCGAGCAAGGCGGCATAGTGCCCGCCCGCCACCAGCAACAGGTCACAAAAGGCGCGGGCCGCGCCTTCTCCACCGCGCTCGGCGGTGGTGTGGTGGGCCAAGGCTTTGGCCTGGGCATGGGCATTGGCCGGGGCGCAAGCAAAAGCGGCGCGTTGCATCACGGGCAAATCGGGCCAGTCATCACCGATGGCGGCCGCTTGGGACCAGCTCAGATTCAATTCGCTCAAAAAGGCTTCGGCCGCCGGGCGCTTGTCTTCGGTGCCAAAGCGGGCGTGGGTGATGCCCAGCGCCTTCAGGCGCAGGCGCAGCGGTGCCGAGTCACGCCCCGTGATGACCACAGGCGTGATGCCCGCCTTTTGCAGCAGCTTCAAGCCTTGGCCATCGAGCGTGTTGAAGCGCTTGAGGGTCTCGCCGCTTTCCGAAAAATACAGGCCGCCATCGGTCAGCACGCCATCGATGTCGAAAAAGGCCACACGAATGCCTTGAGCTTGCAGCAGCAATTCGGGCGGGTAGTGCAAGGCCGGTGTGAGTGCTTGGAGGGCTGGCATTTCAGATCACCTTGGCCCGCATCAGGTCGTTGGAGTTGATGGCGCCGCACAGCAGGCCCTGCGCGTCCACCACCAAGATGCTGGTGATGCGGTTGAGCTCCATCATCTCGGCGGCTTCGACGGCCAGCGCGTCGTGGCGGATGGTGCGCGGATTAGGATGCATGACCTCTCGGGCACACAAGCTACGCAGGTCCACCCCTTTTTCAATCAAACGGCGCAAATCGCCATCGGTGAACACGCCCAGCACGCGGCCATCCGAATCCGTGACCGAGGTGGCGCCCAGGCCTTTGGTGCTCATCTCACGCATGAGGGCGGTGAATTCGGCATCCGGCCCGACTTGCGGCACCTCGTCACCTTTGCGCATCACATCGGCCACATGCGTGAGCAGCTTGCGGCCCAAGGAGCCGCCCGGGTGCGAGCGGGCAAAGTCTTCGGGTTTGAAGCCCCGGGCATCGAGCAGGGCCACCGCCAACGCGTCGCCCATGGCCAGCTGGGCCGTGGTGCTGGCCGTGGGAGCCAAATTCAGGGGGCAGGCTTCTTTGTCGACCGAGCAGTCGAGCACCACATCAGCATGGCGGGCCAAGGAAGACTGCAGGCCGCCGGTTAGCGCGATCAAGGGCACGCCCTGACGCTTGAGCACGGGCAAGATGGCGATCAGCTCGTCACTTTCGCCGCTGTTGGAGATGGCCAAGACCACGTCCACGGTTTTGATCATGCCCAGGTCGCCGTGACTGGCCTCACCGGGGTGGACAAACATGGCGGGGGTGCCTGTCGAAGCCAACGTGGCGGCAATTTTGCGGCCAATGTGCCCGCTTTTGCCCATGCCGGTGACCACCACGCGCCCTTGCACAGCCAGCACCATGTTCACGGCCTGGACGAAGCGCTCGTCCAGCCGGTCTTTCAATCGGAGCAAGGCGGCGGCCTCGATGTCGAGGGTTTCGCGGGCGAGCTGCAGGGTGTGGTCGGAATGGGCAAGCATGGTGGGCATTTTATCGGGCAGCGTGGCAGGCCCCACCATGGGCGTGTTCAAGCACTCGCCCGGTCGAGAACACATCGGCGGCCAGGCCACACGGGTCACACGCGCTTGTTACCATTGGTGCATGAGCGCTTTGGAGTTGACCCTGTTGTATTTGCTGGCCGCCGTGCTGGGCGTGGTGGGCTGCCGCATGCTCAAGCTGCCGCCCATGCTGGGCTATCTGGCGGTGGGTGTGGTGATTGGCCCCAACGCCTTGGCGCTGGCACAAAACTCCGAAGGCGTGAAACACCTGGCCGAGTTCGGCGTGGTGTTTTTGATGTTTGTGATCGGGCTCGAATTCAACCTGCCCAAGTTGCGCTCCATGCGCAAGCATGTGTTTGGCCTGGGCCTGTTGCAGGTGCTGCTCACGCTGGTGATCGTGACGGTGTTCTCCTTGTTTGTGGCCACCTTGGCGCCCACGCTGTGGAAGATGGAGTGGCAAACCGCGCTCGCGCTGTCGAGCGCCATGGCCATGAGCAGCACAGCGATTGTGATCAAACTGGTGGCCGACCGGCTGGAGCTGGAATCTGAGCACGGCAAGCGGGTGGTGGGTGTGTTGCTGTTTCAGGATTTGGCGGTGGTGCCCCTGATTGTGATGATCCCGGCCCTCAGCGCCCCCGCTGACCAGATGCTCACCGCTTTGATGATGGCCGCGCTCAAAGCCACCGTCTTGATCACCTTGCTGATGACAGGCGGTCAACGTGTGATGCGTTGGTGGCTGACCCTGGTGGCGCGTCGAAAGAGCGAGGAACTGTTTGTGCTCAACCTGCTGTTGGTCACTTTGGGGCTGGCCTGGATCACCGAGCTGGCGGGCCTGAGCCTGGCGCTGGGGGCCTTCATTGCGGGCATGCTGATTTCCGAGACCGAATACAAACACCAGGTGGAGCTGGACATCCGGCCTTTCCATGACGTTTTGCTGGGCCTGTTTTTCATCACCATTGGCATGATGTTGGACTGGCACATTGTGGTCGAGCGCTGGCCTTTGGTGCTGATCCTGACCACCTTGCCGGTCTTGTTCAAACTGGTGTTGGTGACGGCCCTGGCCAAGCTGACGGGCGCGACTAACGGAGTTTCCTTACGCACCGGTTTGTACCTCGCCCAAGCGGGTGAATTCGGTTTTGTCTTGCTCACCCTGGGTGCGCAGAGCAACATCATCCCACCGGCCTTGCTCAACCCGGTGTTGGCCAGCATGGTGCTGTCGATGATGGCCACGC
The DNA here is from genome assembly GCA_021731425.1 of Limnohabitans sp. Taxonomy (GTDB): domain Bacteria; phylum Pseudomonadota; class Gammaproteobacteria; order Burkholderiales; family Burkholderiaceae_C; genus Limnohabitans_A. The sequence goes on from JAKFXJ010000087.1 coordinate 3,643, forward strand.
CTTTCATCATCATGCACAGCGACCGCATCGTGCTCAAAGTGGTGGCCAGCGAGTGGTTGCAGCAGTCTTTGCAAATGACCACCATCGCCCGCAAGTCGATCAACACCAGCAAGCACGTCATCATTTGTGGCTACGGGCGTTGCGGCCAGAATCTGGCCCGCATGCTCGAAAAGGAAAACATCCCTTACATGGCACTCGACCTGGACCCCGATCGGGTGCGCCAAGCGGCCGCTGCCGGAGATTCGGTCGTGTTTGGAGATGCCGCACGCTTGCAGTCACTCATGGCCGCAGGCTTGGCCCGCGCCAGCGCGGTGGTGATCACGTATCTGGATGTGCCCGCCGCCATGAAGGTCCTCGACCACACCCACAGCCATGCGCCGCAAGTGCCGGTGATTGTGCGCACCACAGACGACCTCGATCTGGAAAAGCTGCAGCTCGCTGGTGCAACCGAGGTGGTGCCCGAGGCGCTCGAGGGCTCGCTCATGCTGGCCAGCCATGCGCTGGCCTTGGTGGGTGTGCCCATGCGCCGTGTGATCCGCATCGTGCAAGACCAGCGCGATGCCCGCTACAACCTGCTGCGCGGTTACTTCCATGGTGCCGATGACGACACGCTGGAAGAAATTGACCACGAGCGCTTGACCACCGTGGGCCTGCCCATGGCCTCGCCTTGGTTGGGCAAACAGATCCAAGACCTGGCTTTTCACGCCATGGGGGTGCGTGTGGTCAACCTGCGCCGCGCCAACGGCCAGCCCGAAACCGTTGGCGATGACTCCGTGCTGCATCCGGGCGACACGCTGGTGCTGTCGGGCAAATCCCAAACCTTGGCCGTGGCCGAAGAAAAACTCCTGAGAGGTTGAGGCATGGACGATTTGAACGTCAACGATTATTTGAAAAGCCACATCCGCACCGTGCCCGACTGGCCTGCGCCGGGTGTGCAGTTCCGCGACATCACGCCGCTCTTACAAGACCCGCGCGTGTTCCGTGTGCTGATCGACGCCTTTGTGCACCGCTACATGCACCCGGCATTGCGACCAGACGTGGTGGCCGGGCTCGATGCACGGGGTTTCATTTTGGGATCGGTGGTGGCCTACGAGCTGGGGCTGGGTTTTGTGCCCATCCGCAAAAAAGGCAAACTGCCCTTCACCACCGTGGAAGAAACCTACGAGCTGGAATACGGCAGCGCCACCGTGGAGCTGCACACCGACGCGGTCAAACCCGGCCAGCGGGTGCTGCTGATCGATGACCTGATCGCCACGGGCGGGACCATGATGGCGGGTAAAAAACTGCTCGAAAAACTCGGCGCCACCGTGATCGAAGGCGCCGCCATTGTGGATTTGCCCGAATTGGGCGGGTCTGAGCGCATACAAGCCACCGGCTTGAAACTGTTCACCCTGGTGTCTTTCGAGGGGCATTGAAGGCTGTCACGCGCGGCGCTGACAAGTCACTTGAGGCGGCATAAGCTGGGGGTTTTCCACTTGGCCCAAGACTGCCCCATGAGCTCAAACCACACGCCGCCAGCGGCCTCCGACGACCGCGTGCCTTATGCCAAACCCCAGCCTTGGGGCATGGCCCCCGACATGGTGGTGCACGACGTGCAGACCGAAGACGAACGCCTGTGGGCCCCCGTCGCTCCAGGCATCTGGTCGCGCCCACTGCACCTGAACGTGACGGGCGGTTTTTATGTCCACCTGCTGAAAGTCAAGCGCTCGGGCCTGCTGCAGCGCCACCGACATTCCGGCATAGTGCATGCGCATGTGCTGCGCGGCAAATGGCTCTATCTGGAACACGACTGGGTGGCCGAAGAAGGCAGCTATGTGTTTGAACCTCCGGGCGAAACCCACACCCTGGTGGTGCCCGACGATTGCCAGGACATGGTGACCATGTTCACCGTGCACGGCGCCCTGATGTACGTGGACACCCAAGGCAATGCCACCGGCTACGACGACGTGTTCACCCGCATCGAGAAGTACCGCGCCCACTTTGAGGCCGTGGGTTTGGGCGCGGATTATGTGAAGACCTTTATGCGCTGAGACGCTGATTTCGGACAAGAAAAAACCGCCCCTGTGGGCGGTTTTTTTCTGGAAGCCTCACCGCAGTGAGGTGCTGCATCAGAGTGGTTTCTTCAGCCAATGGGCGATTTCGCCAATGATGCCTCGGCGGAAAGCCAGCACGCAGATCACAAAGATCACACCCTGAATGATGGTCACCCATGCTCCAAACTGCGCCAGATAGTTTTGCATGCTGACGATCACGGCTGCGCCCACCACGGGCCCAAACAAGGTGCCCAAACCGCCTAGGAGCGTCATCAACACCACCTCGCCCGACATGGACCAATGCACGTCGGTGAGAGAGGCCAGCTGGAACACCAGCGACTTGGTGGCACCGGCAGTGCCTGCCAACGCGCCCGAGATGACAAAAGCGATCAGCTTGAACATGTCGGTGTCGTAACCCAGCGAAATCGCACGGTCTTGGTTTTCGCGGATGGCCTTGAGGATCTGGCCAAAGGGCGAATAAATAATGCGCCAGATCAGGGCAAAGCCAGCCAGAAAGATCGCCAACACAAACCCATACATGGCCGAGTTATCGGACAAATCGAACACCCCAAACAACTTGCCCCGAGGCACCGACTGGATGCCGTCCTCGCCGCCTGTGAAAGGCGTTTGCAGATAGAAGAAGAACACCATTTGCGAAAACGCCAAGGTGATCATGGCGAAGTAAATGCCTTGTCGGCGAATGGCCAACATGCCCGTGACCAGCGCCAGCAAGCCGGAACAAGCTGTGGCAAACAACACGGCCAACTCCGGGTTCCAGCCCCAGACTTTGGCCGCATGGGCTGCGGCATAACCTGCGGTACCCAAAAACATGGCGTGGCCAAAAGACAGCAGGCCACCAAAACCGATCAGCAGGTTGAAGGCGCAAGCAAACAAGGCAAAGCACATGACCTTCATCAGGAAGATGGGGTACACCCAGATCGGGGCAATGACCAAGACCAGCACCATGATGGCAAAGGCCACCCACTGGTGGGTGAACGACTGGGTCTTGAGTGTGGGGGTCGAGACAGTGGTCATGGTCTTACTTCTGGGTGCCGAACAGGCCTGCGGGCTTGATCAAGAGAACAATGGTCATGATGATGAAAATCACCGTGCTGGAGGCTTCGGGGTAGAACACCTTGGTCAGGCCTTCGATCAGACCCAGACCAAAACCCGTGAGGATGGCCCCCATGATGGAGCCCATGCCGCCAATCACCACCACGGCAAACACCACGATGATGATGTCGGCGCCCATGGTCGGGTTAACTTGGTAGATGGGTGCAGCCATCACACCGGCAAAAGCGGCCAGACCGACACCGAAGCCATAGGTCAGGGTGATCATGCGCGGCACGTTGATGCCGAAAGCCTGCACCAAGCTGGGGTTCTCAGTGGCGGCACGCAGATAGGCACCCAGCTTGGTCCGCTCGATCACGTACCAAGTGGTCAAACACACCACCAGCGAAGCCACAATGACCCAGGCGCGGTACTTGGGTAGAAACATGAAACCGGTGTTGTAAGCACCTTTAAAAACTTCGGGCACTGGATAAGGCATGCCCGAAGAGCCGAATTCGTGTCGGAACAAACCCTGGATGATCAGGGCCAGACCGAAGGTGAGCAGCAGGCCATACAGATGGTCCAACTTGTAAAGCTGTTTGAGCATGGTGCGCTCAATCAGCATGCCGGTGGCACCCACCACCACAGGTGTCACCACAAGTGCGACCCAGTAGTTGATGCCGAGTTTGGTCAAGCCAAGGTAGGCCACAAAGGCGCCCAGCATGTACTGGGCGCCGTGGGTGAAGTTGATGATGTTCAGCAAGCCGAAAATCACGGCCAGGCCCAGCGAGAGCAATGCGTAAAAAGAGCCGTTGATCAGCCCGATCAGCAATTGCCCGAACAGGGCTTGTGAGGGTATGCCAAAGATTTCCATGGTGATTTATCGACTTGCTTGAACAAAGGGATGAAATTACTTCTTGACCAGCGGGCACTCGCTCTCAGCCAAGGGGCGGAATGCCTCGTTGGCCGGGATCGTGGCGACCAGCTTGTAGTAGTCGTAAGGGCCCTTGGACTCGGCAGGCTTTTTCACCTCAAACAGGTAGGCCGGGTGGATCTTGCGACCGTCGGGGCGGACCGAGCCCTTGCCGAAAATCGGATCGTCGGTCGGCAACTCTTTCATCTTGGCGGCGACCTTGGTGCCGTCATCCGTCTTGGCGGCGTCCACGGCCTTCAGGTAGTGGATCACGCTGGAGTAAACACCGGCTTGTACCATCGAAGGCATCTTGCCGCCTTGAGCTGCTGCAAAACGCTTGGAGAAAGCGCGGGTGTTGTCGTTCAGGTCCCAATAGAAGGTTTCGGTCAACATCAGGCCTTGTGCAATGTTCAAACCCAGCGAATGCACGTCGGGCAGGAACACCAGCAGACCTGCCAAGTTCTGGCCACCTTTGGTGATGCCGAACTCGGCGGCTTGCTTGATGGAGTTGGTGGTGTCACCACCGGCGTTGGCCAGGCCAATGATCTTGGCTTTGGAGGCTTGGGCCTGCAGCAAGAAAGAAGAGAAGTCCTGTGTTGGGAAAGGTGTACGGACCTTGCCCACCACCCGGCCGCCGTTCTTGGTCACCACGGCTTCAGTGTCGCGCTCCAGGGCGTGGCCGAAAGCGTAGTCAGCGGTCAGGAAGAACCAGGTGTTGCCGCCGCTTTTGACAATCGCTTTACCGGTGCCGTTGGCCAGCATCCAAGTGTCATAAGCCCAATGGATGGTGTTGGCGTTGCAGGCCTTGCCCGACAGGTCGGCAGTGGCCGAGCCGGAGTTAACGTGCAGTTTGCCCTTGTCGCTGGCAATTTTGGCCACGGCCAAACCCACAGACGATGTGGGCACGTCGGCGATCATGTCGACCTTGTCCGTGTCAAACCATTGACGGGCCACGTTGGAGCCCACGTCCGGTTTGTTCTGGTGATCAGCACTGACGATTTCGACTTTGAGCGTGCTCTTGGTCGCCTTGATGTAGTCCTCCACAGCCATGCGGGCCGCAGTCACCGAGCCGGGGCCCGTGATGTCGGAGTACAAGCCCGACATGTCGTTCATCACACCGATCTTGACGATGCCGTCAGAGATCTGTGCTTGGGCCGAGCCTGCAAAGGCACAAGCGGCAAAGGCGGCGAGGGAAAGAAGTTTGCGTTTCATCGTGTTGTCTCCAGTTAGAAAAAAATCACACACCCAGGTACTCGTTCAACATGCCCATCTTTGAGGACAGCTCTTGTGAGGTAAAGCTCTCCACCATCTGACCATGTTCCATCACGTAAAACCGGTCTGCCAAGGGCGCGGCAAACCGGAAGTTCTGCTCCACCATGATGATGGTGAAGCCCTTGGCCTTGAGGGCCGTGATCATGCGGGCCAGCGCCTGCACGATCACAGGCGCCAGGCCTTCGGAGATTTCGTCGAGCAACAAAAAGCGTGCTCCTGTGCGCAGGATGCGGCCCACAGCCAGCATCTGCTGCTCACCACCGGACAGGCGGGTGCCAGGGCTGTTACGGCGCTCCAGCAGATTGGATGTTCCCCAATCTGCTGGAGCGCCGT
>JAKFXJ010000002.1 GCA_021731425.1 Limnohabitans sp.
GGGCAGGGGTTTTGTCGGTGGTTTTTTCTGACACCTGCGGCGTGGTGGCCGGTGCACTGGCGTCAGACGCCGTGGGCGTCTCGGCGGGTGCTTTGGGTTGCAAAACGCTGTTCGGGTTCCAGTCCTTGTTCTTTTCGGTTTCCTGTGTGTCTTGGGCGCTGGAGCGGGGCTGGTTTTTGTTCGAGAAAGGTGTGGGCACCTTCATGACGTAAATGGCCACGGCCAAAGCGATGCCCAGGCCCAGCACCAAGCCGATGATGAAACCCAGAAAAGTACCGCCGCGTTGGCTGTGGTGTTTCATGACAAATCCATTCACATTTTTTGCGGGGCCGACACGCCCAGCACTTTGAGGCCGTTGCGCAGTACTTGGGCTGTGGCTGCGACCAGTGCCAGACGGGCTTGTTTGACCGTTTCGTCGTCCACCAAAATGCGCTCGGCATCGTAGTAGCTGTGGTACAGCGAGGCCAGGTCGCGCAGGTAAAACGTCACGTCGTGCGGCGCAAAGTCGTTGGCTGCCGATGTGAGCATCTCGGGGTATTTGGCCAACGCCAACATGAGTGCGTGGGCCTGCGGGCTTTGCAGCGGCGTCAAGTCGACATGGCCCAGTTTGGCCAAATCACCCCCGTCTTTTTCTTTCCAAGCCGCCAGCACCGAGCAGATGCGGGCGTGCGCGTACTGAACGTAATACACAGGGTTGTCGTTGTTCTGCGCCAGGGCCAGGTCGATGTCGAAGATGTATTCGGTGTCGGGCTTGCGTGACAGCAGGAAGAAGCGCACCGCGTCCTTGCTGGTCCACTCGATCAGGTCACGCAGGGTGACGTAGCTGCCCGCACGCTTGGAGATCTTGACCTCTTCGCCGCCACGCATCACACGCACCATGGTGTGCAGCACATAGTCGGGGTAGCCCTCGGGGATGCCGACATTGGCCGCTTGCAAACCTGCACGCACGCGGGCAATGGTGCCGTGGTGGTCGGTGCCCTGGATGTTCACTACACGGGTGAAGCCGCGTTCCCACTTGGCGATGTGGTACGCCACGTCGGGCACAAAGTAGGTGTAGGTGCCGTCGCCCTTGCGCATGACGCGGTCTTTGTCGTCGCCGTAGTCTGTGGATTTGAGCCACAGAGCGCCGTCTTGTTCGTAGGTCTTGCCTGCGTCCTTGAGCTTTTGCACGGCGGCATCCACCTTGCCGCTGGTGTAGAGGCTCGACTCGAGGTAGTAGTTGTCAAAGCGAACGTCAAAGGCTTTGAGGTCCAGGTCTTGTTCGCGGCGCAAATAGGCCACGGCAAATTCGCGCATGCCGTCCACATCGTTCACATCGCCGCTGGCGGTGCAGCTGCGGTCGTCGGACTGAACGGTTTTGCCCGTCAGAAAATCGTTGGCGATGTCTTGGATGTAGTCGCCGTTGTAGAACGCTTTGCTTTCGGGGTTGTCGGGATCGGTGGGCCAAGTGGCGTCGCCGGGTTGGATGCCCTGCGCCCGCATGTGCGTGCTCTTGGCCAGCGTGCCGATTTGCACGCCCGCGTCGTTGTAATAAAACTCGCGGTAGACCTGCTGGCCTTGTGTGGCCAGCAAGTTGCAAATGGCGTCACCCAAAGCCGCTTGGCGGCCGTGGCCCACATGCAAAGGGCCTGTGGGGTTGGCCGAGACAAATTCGACCAGCACTTTGTTGGGCTGGGCGGCTTGCTCGCCAAAGCACTCTGCCGCTTGCAGCACTTCATGCACCACGGCTTGTTTGGCGGCGTCTTTCAAACGGATGTTGATGAAACCGGGCCCGGCGATTTCGATGGCATCCACCCAGCGTTCGAAAGCGGGGGTGGCCAGCAGGGCACTGCGCAGGGTTTCGGACAGTTGCCGGGGGTTTTGTTTGAGGGCTTTGGCCAGCTGCATCGCAGCGGTGCAGGCCAGGTCGCCATGGGCGGCCACTTTGGGCGATTCAAAGGCCGCACGCGCACCCGCGCCGGGTTGGAGTTTTTCAAGCTCAGCGGCCAAGGCCGTGAGCAAATGTTGTTTGGCAGAAAGCATAGAGCGCGATTTTACGGGGGCGGGGGGCCTTGGCGCTGCTGTGCCGCCGTCATGGGCGGTTTTAAGTGCCCCTATTACAGTTGGTCACAACTGCTGTCGCCCCCCGGTGCGCTTGCCGCGTTAATCAGTGGACTGCACAAACCTGTGCGGTGTCATTGGTTATTGAGTCATTTTTTGGAGTACAAACATGCGTCACATCCTCTCTATCGCGGCTTTGGGTTTTGCTTTGGTTTCTGGCGCGGCTTTCGCAGCCGACCCCGCCAAGCCTGCTGCTGCAACCGCTGCTGCCCCTGCCGCCTCTGCCCCTGCAGCAGAGAAATCAGCCCAACAAAACAAAATGGCCACCTGCAACAAGGAAGCCGAAGGCAAAAAAGGCGATGAGCGCAAAGCCTTCATGAAAGACTGCCTGAGTGCCAACAAGCAGGAAAAGCAGCAAAACAAAATGAAGACCTGCAACAAGGAAGCCGAAGGCAAAAAAGGTGACGAGCGCAAGGCCTTCATGTCAGAGTGCTTGAAGAAGTAAGCGCAGCGTTCAAGTTTCCCTCCAGGTTGGATGCGCCCGCTTTGGCGGGCGCATTCATTGGGGGCAAGCCAAACCCTGTCCGGAGTGATGGGTGAATGGCCCCTATACCGGTGGTTTTTCAGCCCTTGGCGGTTTGCCAGTAACCGGGTTGCGCGTAATGGTGTTTCAGGTGGTCGATCCACAAGCGCACACGCAGCGGCAAATGCTTGCGCTGTGAAAACACCACAAAAATTCCGTTCGGGGGCGCCGCGAAATCTTCCAGCACCGCCACCAATTGGCCCGAGCTGATTTCACCCTCCACTTCCCAGGTGCTGCGCCAGGCGATGCCGTAACCGGCCAGGCACCAGTCGTGCAGCACTTGCCCGTCTGAACAGTCAAGCGGCCCGCCCGGGCGCAGGTGTACCACGTCCTGGCCTTGCGCGGGGTTGCGAAAGGCCCAGCCCCGGGTTTGCGAAGCATCGCTCGACAAAGTCAGGCAGTCGTGTTGCAGCAAGTCCGAAGGCTGCAAGGGTGTGCCCCGCCGCGCCAGATAGCCCGGCGTGGCCACACACAGGCGGCGGTTGTCGGCCATGCGCACGCTCACCAGCGAAGAGTCCGGCAGGTCGCCCACACGCACCGCGCAGTCAAAGCCTTCGGCGGCCAGGTCGACGACCCGGTCGCTGAGGTTGAGCGAGATCGTGACATCGGGGTGCAGTTCCCTAAAACGCGGCACCAGTGGGGCCACATGGCGCCTGCCAAACCCGGCTGGGGCGGTGATGCGCAAATGGCCGCTGGCCTTGACGCCGCCTGCCGACACACTGGCTTCGGCATTGGCCACATCCGAGAGCAGTCTCTGGCAGTCTTCCAAAAAAGCGCTGCCTTCGTGGGTCAAGGTGATGCGCCGTGTGGTGCGCACCAAGAGCTTGACGCCCAGGCTTTCTTCTAACGCATCGAGCCTGCGGCCGATGATGGCCGGGGCCACACCCTCGGCCCGGGCCGCAGCGGTCAGGCTGCCTTTGGTGGCAACCGAAACAAAGGTTTCGAAGGCTTTGAGCTTGTCCATGCGACCCGATTATGCGGGTTCAAGGTTGCAATGCGGTCATTGCGGCGTTTGATTGATGCGATAACCGTGCGTTTAAGCGGTGGGCCACCCTTTGGGCAAACCTGCTTCAGGTGTCATGCCATACAGCGGCTCGCCAGGCAGCCCGGCTTGGAGCGGCTCTCGGGCAGCCATGAGCCGGACCAGATCGATGCCGGTGTTCACGCCCATGGCCTCGAACATGAAGACCAAGTCTTCGGTCACCACATTGCCCGAAGCACCCGGCGCATAAGGGCAGCCGCCCAGGCCGCCCAGCGAGCTGTCGAAGGTGCGCACGCCTGCCTCGTAGGCGGCCAAGCAATTGGCCAGGCCCAGGCCTCGGGTGTTGTGCATGTGGGCCGCGCCCGTCAAGGGGCCAATTTCGTTGAACAGGGCTTTGAACAAGCGCGTGACCTGCGCCGGGTTGCCCATGCCGGTGGTGTCCGACAGGCCTATTTCGTTCACACCTGCTTGCGCCAGTTGCGCTGCCAGGCGCAGCACATCGCCTTCGGGCACCAAGCCCTGCAAGGTGCAACCAAAGGCGGTGGACATGCCCACCTCAACCGGCACGCCGGGTGCGATTTCGTCGCGCAGCCGCAAAACGGCCCGCACCTCGTCGACCATGGCCTCGGGCGTTTTGCGCACATTGGCCAGGGAATGCGCGGGGCTGGCCGACACAGGCAGGGTGATCTTTTGCGCCCCGGCCTCCAGCGCCGCCTTCGCGCCGCGCAAGTTGGGCACCAAGGCCATCACCCGCACGCTGCTGTGGCGCAGCGCATGCTGCACCACCTGCGTGGCATCGGCCATTTGAGGCAAGAGATGGGCGGGCACAAACGAGGCGACTTCAATCTCGCGCAAGCCCGCCGCTGCCAGCGCGTCGATCCAGCGCAGCTTGTCGGCGGTGGGCATGGTGGCTTTGACCGATTGCAGGCCATCACGCGGGCCAACTTCGCTGATCAGGACGGAGGGGGTGTGGGGCTGTGACATCCCCGAATTAAACCGCAGTGCGCGGCCAATTCCATCAACCCCATTCAGGCCGTGATTTGTGATTAAAAGTCATGGGTCTATGAAGTTTTCGCGGGTTTATCTGCGTCTAAATTTAGAATAGAGTGCTTTGTCACTTTGGCCTGCGTGCGTCTGTTTGCCAGCGCACTGGGCTTACCCCCGTTTTTTTGACTTGACCCCAGAGGTTTTCATGACTGCACGCACCGCGATTCACAACCTGCAAGTGGCCAACCCGCTGCTGAGCTTCATCAACGAACAGATGCTGCCCGCCACTGGCGTGGACAAAGACAAGTTCTGGAAAGGCTTCAACGACATCGTGGCCGACTTGGCCCCGAAAAACATTGCCTTGTTGGCTGAGCGTGACCGCATCCAGACCGCCATGGACACTTGGCACACAGCCAATCCCGGCCCGGTCAGCGATGCCAAGGCCATGAAGGCTTACCGCAAATACCTCGCCCAAATCGGTTACCTGGTGCCTGAGCCCAAAAACGCCCAAGCCACCACCGCCAACGTAGACGCCGAGCTGGCCAAGCTGGCAGGCCCTCAGCTGGTGGTGCCGATCTTGAACGCCCGTTACGCCCTGAACGCCGCCAACGCCCGTTGGGGTTCTTTGTACGACGCGTTGTATGGCACTGACGCGATCAGCGAAGCCGATGGTTGCGAAAAAGGCACGGGCTACAACCCCAAGCGCGGCGCCAAAGTCATCGATTACTGCCGCAACGTGCTCGACCGCACGGCACCCTTGAAAACCGGCTCGCATGTCGGTAGCAAGGGCTACACAGTCAAGGCGGGCAAGCTGGTGGTGACCCTGGCCAACGGCAAGAACACCACCTTGGCCGATGCCAAGCAGTTCGTGGGCTTCACCGGTGAGGCCAAGGCCCCAGCATCAGTGCTGTTCGTGCACAACGGTATCCACCTGGATCTGCAAATCAACAAGACCACCGCCATCGGCAAGACCGACCCGGCAGGTGTGTCCGACCTGATCGCTGAAAGCGCTTTGTCCACCATTCTTGACTTGGAAGACTCGGTCGCTGCGGTGGACGCCGACGACAAAGTGCTGGCCTATGCCAACTGGCTGGGCATTTTGCAAGGCACTCTGAGCGAAGAAGTGCAAAAGGGCGGCAAGACCTTCACCCGCACCATGAACGGTGACCGCGAGTACACCAAACCTGCTGGCAAAGGCACCGTGAAATTGCACGGCCGCTCGCTCATGTTTGTGCGCAACGTCGGTCATCTGATGACCAACCCCGCCATTCTTTACAAAGGCGCAGACGGCAAAAACCACGAGATCCCAGAAGGTATCCTGGACGCGATGGTCACCGTGACCTGCGCCTTGGTCGACCTGCAGAAAAAGTCCTCCCATCCCCTGCGCAACAGCCGTACCGGCAGCGTCTACATTGTCAAGCCCAAAATGCACGGCCCCGCTGAAGTGGCGTTTGCCGACGAGTTGTTTGGCCGTGTGGAAAAAGTCATCGGCATGAAGCCTTCCACCGTCAAGCTGGGCATCATGGACGAAGAGCGCCGCACCAGCGCCAACCTCAAAGCCTGTATCGCTGCCGCCAAGAGCCGCGTGGCTTTCATCAACACGGGTTTCCTGGACCGCACCGGCGACGAGATGCACACCTGCATGCTGGCGGGTCCCGTCATGCGCAAGGGTGACATCAAGAACAGCACTTGGCTGGGCGCTTACGAGAAGAACAACGTCAACGTGGGCCTGGCCTGCGGCCTGCGCGGCCGCGCCCAGATCGGCAAAGGCATGTGGGCCATGCCCGACCTGATGGCCGACATGTTGAAAGCCAAGATTGGTCACCCCATGGCCGGTGCCAACACCGCTTGGGTGCCCAGCCCCACGGCCGCCACGCTGCACGCCATGCACTACCACCAAGTGGACGTGCCCGCCCTGCAAAAGCAGATGGAAAAGGCTGTGGCCAAGCAAGACCCGAAACAATTGCGCGAAGACACCCTCAACGCTTTGCTGCAGTTCCCTGTAGTGGCCAAAGACGCGGCCAACTGGTCGGCTGAAGACAAGCAAAAAGAACTCGACAACAACGCCCAAGGCATCTTGGGTTATGTGGTGCGCTGGGTTGACCAAGGCGTGGGCTGCTCCAAAGTGCCCGACATCAACGGCGTGGGCCTGATGGAAGATCGCGCCACCTTGCGCATCAGCAGCCAGCACATGGCCAACTGGATGCAGCACGGCGTGGTGACCGAAAAGCAAGTCAAGCAAACCATGGAGCGCATGGCCGCTGTGGTGGACGCGCAAAACGCTGGCGACGCGGCTTACCAGCCCATGGCCGGTAACTTCGCCAAGTCGGCGGCTTACAAAGCGGCGTGCGACCTGGTCTTCAAAGGCAAGGCGCAGCCCAGCGGCTACACCGAGCCATTGCTGCACGCATGGCGCTTGAAGGTCAAGGCGGCCTGAAAGCGCTGGGGCCTGATACGGTCCGATGCTTGAACAAACGGCTCCTTCGGGAGCCGTTTTGTTTTGGGTCATGCGTTGCGGCACCGGGCATGCCTGAAAATAGGGGTTTTAGGAGGGCTCGATGCGCTGGATAGACCGTATTCCGATGTTGTGGCTGGTGGGCATTGCCGTTTACTTGGCGGGGGCGCCATTTGTGCCCGAACCGCATCTGGTCGAGAAGTGGCGCATGCTCCTGCAAGGCAGCTTGAGCAAACCCATCGACATCTTTGATTTCTTGTTGCATACCGTGCCCATGGTGGTGCTGGCCATTCGCCTGTGGCGTGACGCGCAGCGCCGCCGCCAGGGCAAGGACTGAGCCCGACCCCATGACGCAGCAGGCTCTTGACCCTTGTCGCTGCCCCTTGTGCGGGCAGCCCAACGCCTGTGCCATGGCCACGCCACAAGCCTGTGATGCCGCGTCTGGGCCGTGCTGGTGCACGCGGGTTCAGTTCAGCGTCGATTTGCTGAAACAAGTGCCCGAAGCGGCACGCAACAAGGCCTGCATTTGCGCGGGCTGCGTGGCGGCGTCCGAACGGCCATCACAAGGCCAAAACCAAGGCCCAGGCGCATGAGCCTGGCCCAAGGCCCCCACAGCCTGCAGGCGCTGCAAGCGCGTTATGGCGAGCGGCACCGCTGGTTGCTGCTGCTCTCGGTCATGCTGGGCTCCATGGCGGCCGTGATGTCGTCCACCATCTTGAACGTGGCGATTCCCGACATGAGCCAGCACTTCACCTTGGGCCAAAGCCGGGTGCAGTGGGTCACCTCGGGCTTCATGGTGGCGATGACGGTGTCCATGCTCACTACGCCCTGGCTGCTGTCGCGCTACGGTTACCGCAGGGTGTACGAGGTGTGCATGTGGCTGCTGCTAGGCGGCGGTGTGGTGGGCGGTTTGGCCAACGACTTTCCGTTGGTCATGGCCGCACGCGTGGCCGAGGGCTTGGCTGCGGGTGTGGTTCAACCCATCCCGGCCATCATCATCTTGCGGGCCTTTGCCTCGCACGAACAGGGCCGCGCCAGTGGGCTGTTTGGCATGGGCGTGGTGCTGGCCCCGGCCATCGGTCCCAGCATTGGCGGCGTGCTGGTCGATGTGTTCGGCTGGCGTTCGATCTTTTTTATGGTGGTGCCGCTGGCCATGGTGGCGCTGTGGCTGTCGCGCCGCTATGTGCCCACGTCGGCCCCGGGCGGCGTGCAGGCCGATGCGGCCAGCCCGGGCTTGGATTGGGTCGGGCTGGCGCTGGCCAGCGCTTCCACCTTGATGCTGCTCAATGGCTTGGTGCAGCTGCGCGGCGATGACCACACGGTGGCCGTGGGCCTGCTGGTGCTGGCGGGTGTGGTCATGGCGGTGTTTGTGGCCTGGCAGCTGCATTTGCTCAAGTCGGGCGGGCGCATGCAGCGTTTGCGACGTGCCTCTTCAAGCAGAAAAGGCCATGCCATTCGCCAAGCCCACCAAGCCCGGCGTGGTCCGCTCATGAACCTGCAGGTGTTTGGCCATCGCCATTTCGCCATGGGGGCGTTGGTGTCTTTCACCTACGGCATTGCGCTCTTTGGCTCCACCTATTTGCTGCCGGTCTACATGCAGATGGGTCTGGGCCTGTCGCCGTCCTACATTGGCGCGGCCTTGTTGCCGGCCGGCATCTTGCTGGCCGTGACCATCGCGTCGGTGGGGCGTTTGTCGCACCGCATGCCGCCCGCCCATTGGGTGAGCTGGGGCTTGGCTTTGCTGGCGCTGTCGTTTGCGCTCATGCCGCTGGTCCACCCGGCGGCGGGCTTGGCGCTGCTGTGGATTTTGGTGATCCTTGGGCGCATTGGCCTGGGCTTCATCTTGCCTTCGCTCAACCTGGGCGCGATGCGGGGCTTGCCCAAAGACCTGATCCCGCAGGCGTCGAGCGTGATTGGTTTTGTGCGCATGCTCGGCGGCGCAGCGGGCGTGAGCATTTGTGCCATCGTGCTGGAGTGGCGTTTGGCTGTGTACGCCCTCGCCTCCAGCAAATCGGGCATTGCCGATTTGCGGGCCTTCAACGAGACCTTTGTGTTTCTGGCTACCACGACCGCGCTGGCCTTGTTGGCTGCCTGGAAAATGGGTGATTCGCAAGCGCCTTCTAAGAAAGACTGAACCATGTGCCAAC
>JAKFXJ010000392.1 GCA_021731425.1 Limnohabitans sp.
GGCCAATGCCACCACACAAACCGGCCAGCGCCATCACGAACCACTCGAGCAAGGTGGCCGGTTGTTGCCATTGCCACAGCGCCACGGGCGTGAGCGCCAAAGTGGCCACCACCGCCGAGGTCATTTGTGTGGTGGCCGGGTTTTCGCTGCTGGCCAGGTAGCGCGTCATCATGTTGAAGAGTGCGTACAAAAGGGCATTGAGGGCCGACAGCAAGATGGCCGGGTGAAAGCCTTGGCTGCCGGGGCGGATGATGACCAGCACGCCTGCAAAGCCCACCGCAATGGCCAGCCAGCGTTTGGCGTCCAGCCGCTCGCCCAGCCACCAGGCCGATAGCAGGGCGATCAAAATCGGCACGGAAAATTGCATGGCCCCGGTCTCGGCCAGCTGCAAATACTGCAAAGCCCAGAAGTTCAGGCCGGTCATGGCCGCCAACATCAAGCCGCGCAGCAGCTGCAAACGCGGGTGCCGCCAGCGCAGCAAATCGCCTTTGACTGACGGGGCAAACACCGCGATGGAAAAAAGCGAGTGCGTGAGAAAGCGCATCCACACCACCTGCATCACCGGCAAGGTGAGCACCAGCCACTTGGCCGATGCATCGAGCACCGCAAACATCAAGGTGGTGACCGTTACCAGCGCAATGCCGATGCGGCGGTGCCGGGCGCTGTCGCTGAAAAGCTGGCTCATGTAAGGGGTGAGATGGCGCCGGGCTCAGCGCTTGGGCGGTGACTCCAGCCCGCCTGTGTAAAAGCGGTTGAAGGTGGGGGAGATGATCAACTCGTTGATGCAGGTGCGTGCGGGCATCTGCGCGACAAACAGGATGGCCTGGCCCATGTCCTCGGCCTGCACCATCAATTCACGTTGCGCGGCAGAGGGCGGCACGGGCCGCTTGTCCAAAATGGGCGTGGCCACTTCGCCGGGCAAGAGCGAGGTGGCGCGGATGCCGTGTGTGCACTCCTCCATGTTGATGGACTCGGTCAAGGCCAGCACGGCGCGTTTGGTGGCGTTGTAGGCCGGGCCCGTCAGCTTGGATGCGTAGAGCCCCGCCCACGAGGACACGTTGATGATCAAGCCGCTTTGCTGCTGGCGCATGGCGGGCAGGACAGCATGCACGCAATAAAACAAGCCCGACAGGTTGATGGCCACCACATCGTCCCAGGCCTCGGGCGTGACCACGTCGAAATTGCGCTGTGTGGCATTGGTGCCCGCGCTGGTCACCAAAATGTCGATGCGCCCGTGTTGGTCCAGAATCTGCTGAGCGGCTGCTTTAACGGCGTGCTTGTCGGCCACGTCCAGCAGCAGGGCCTGGGCACTGCCCACGGTCTGCAGCGCCGCCAAAGCGCTGGTGTTGGTGGCGGCGTTGCGGCCCGAGATCACCACATGCGCCCCGGCCTGGGCCAGCGCCATCGCACCCGCCAGCCCGATGCCACTGCCTCCGCCGGTGATCCAGGCGATTTGGCCTTTGAGTGATGGGTTCATGGGGGGCTCCTGTTCAAGTGCTGAAGCTGTCGGCCCCATCAGGCTGATGGGGCGCTCAATTTTTGTATTTAAGCAGCCTTTGCCGTTTGGCCTGCTGCTCAGGTGACATGGCTGCCGATGACAGCGCAGCGAGCTGGCACGCCAGGCGGCCCAACATGCCTAGGCGCTGGGCGCATGGTGTGCGTATGATCCTCGTTCTGAATGGATGGACAGACTATGAGCAACTTTGCAGCCCAATTAAAAACCGAGATTTCACGCATCGCCAAAAAAGAATCGCGCACCCAATCGGCGGTTCTGAAAAAGGCCCAAGCCACACACCGCGCCGAGATCGCCGATCTCAAAAGGCGCATCGCCAGTCTGGAGGCGGTGGTGCGCCGCTTGGCCAAAACACCCACCCGCTCCACTTCGCCCGTCAAGGAAGAATCGGAGCCCCAGAGCCTGCGCTTTCGGGCCGATGGCTTGGCCTCGTTGCGCAAAAAATGGGGTTTGTCGGCCGTGCAGATGGCCCAGTTGCTGGGCGTATCCAACCAGTCGGTCTACCACTGGGAGGCAGGTAAGTCCAAGCCCCGCGCTGCGCAGCTGCAAGCCATTGCGGCCGTTCGCAAGCTGGGTAAAAAAGAGGTGGCGGCGCGCCTCGCACAGCACGCCCAGGACCCCGCTGCGCCCTGACACTTCAAAGGGCAAGTGCAGTTGATCGGCCAATGGGCCCGGCAGCTGCCACGTTGACCCCCTTCCCTAGAGCGTTTTCAGTGACGCCCTTCGTTCTGGTTGTAGCGCATGATGCGTCCGTGTCGGCCTTCCTTGTCGCGTTCGATGTCGTAGCAGTCACCCGCAGGTCCGGTGCGCCGTGCCAGCAAGGGCGTCAAAAGGGCGTGGTCCTGCGCATCGAGGCGCAAGGCTTCAATGCGTTGCGTGGCTGGCAGGTGGCGCGTGGAGGTGAAGCCCATGATGGCGCTGCCCACTTGGGGGCGGTCAATCACCCAGCGCGTGGCCACATCACCCAGGCCCACGCCATGGCGCACAGCGATGGCCTGCAAGGCTTGCAGCAGTTCCTGAAACAGGTCCCAGCCGCCAAAATCTTCGATGATCAGTTTGTACTTGGTGTGTGATCGGTTGGCCAGAGGCTCGGTGGGCTCGGCTTGGCCCAGCCAAGCATCGCTCAGCAGGCCGCCAGCCAAGGTGCCGTAACACAGCAGTTGCAGACCACGCTCTTGGCACAGCGCGACCAGGCCTTGGTCGGGGCGGCTGTCCAGCAGGGAGTACTGCACCTGCGTGCTGACCAGCGGGATGCCCGCGTCCAGAATTTCGCGGGTCACGGCGGTGTTGAAGTTGGTCAGACCGAGGTGCGCGATTTTGCCTTCGCGGCGCAGATCGCTCAGGATGCCCATGGCTTCCACATAGCCCGGCTGGGCCAGGTTCCACCAGTGAAACTGCACCAGGTCCAGCTGGTCTACACCCAGGCGCTCCAGTGAACGGTCGATGATGCCAGTGAGGTAGGCGCGGTCGCACGACGTCAGCCGGTCGTAGTCGGGCACACATTTGGTGTGCACCTGAAGCTGAGTTGCCAGTGTGGGGTGTTCACGCCGAAACCGGCCAATCAAGGCTTCCACGCCGATGTAGTGGTCGGCACAGTCAAAGGTGGTGAGCCCGGCTTCGACAAAGGCGGCCATGTCGCGCACGGCTTGGGCTTGGTCGACCTCGCCGTGGCCGCCCGCCAGGTGCCAGCAGCCTTTGATCAGTCGGGACGCAAGGTAGGCTGGAGCCAACTCGGTGGTGGAAATGCTCATGGGGTTTTGTCAGCGTCTTGTGTAGGGGTGGCCAATGGTTCAGCGGTAACGGCCGCGTGGTTGAACGACCGTGTACCGCAGCGTTTGATGACAAAGCGAGCTTTGCAATTCGGATCGGGGCAAGCCACGCGGGCGTCTGTGCTCATCCAGTCGTTGGGGTGGCAGGGGCGCTGCTTGGCGGGCAAGATGGGCAGCAGCGCCGCCAGGGTGTAGATGGACCAGCTTTGCCCCGGCGGAAAATGCAGCTGCTCACCATGCAGCTCGAAGTGGTCTCCGGCTTTGGCCTTGCACCAGCAAGGACCATCGCCTTCCCACTCCACCCGCAGGTCGAACAATTCAAATGAGTCGTTGCCTGCGGGCTGGCTCATTTGGTCACGCCCAACTCGCGCGACACGCTGGTGATCAGGCCACGGTATTCGTCCAGCGCTTGTTTGGCGGCAGGCGATTTCTTGCCAGCCTCTGCCAGCCATTCGTCCTGCACAAAAGCCAGCTTGGTGCGCAGCTCTTGCAGCAGTGGGCCTTGCACGGGTGTGACCTTGACCCCGGCAGCGGCCAGTTGGCGGTCGGCGTCATCTTCCTTGGCCTGCCAGACTGTGGCAAAGCGGCGCACCATGGCTTCACCCGAGAGCTTCTCGATGGCCGCGCGGTCGCGCGCTTCCAAGGCCGCCCACTTGGCGGCGTTCACCACCACGAACTGGCTGGAATGCGCAAAGCCGCCCGGCACATAAGACGCCGTGGGCATGTGCTGGGTCATCTTGAAGGCCACCACGGTCTCTTTTTGCTGGAACATGCCCTGGATCACGCCCCGAGAGATTTGCTCGTAGGCTTCGGACAGTGGCGAGGAGATGGGCGTCATGCCCAGCGAGCGGGTGATTTTTTCGACCGTGGTGCCGGGCACACGGATCTTGATGCCGCTGACCGCGTTCATGGAAGTCAAGGCATTTGCCTTGGTGAACAGCTGGTAGGAGCCATTGGTCCACAGGCCCAGCAGCACCGTGCCCTCGTGTTCGTTGGCTTGCGCAAAGTGCTTTTGGTAGGTGCGCCAGTAAGCCAGCGAGTTGACCACCGCGTGGTCGGTGGTGAAAGGCAGCTCGCCCATTTCGGTGAACTTGAAACGGTTGGGCGTGTAGGCATGCACGCTGAAGGCGATGTCGGCCACGCCGTTTTTGACCAGATCAAAGTGGGCCGGTGGCGCACCCAGTGCGGGCAGCACTTGAATCTTGACGCGGCCCTCGGTGGCCTTTTCAACATCGGCGGCCCAAGGCTGAATCATTTCGGTGACCACATGGTGCGTGGGTGGCAACCAGTTGGAAAAGCGCCAAACGGTTTGGGCTTGCGCTGCCAGGGCAAGACTGCCCAGCGCCGTGATGAGCAAGGACTGGCGCAGAAAACGGGGGGTGACCATGGGAAAGCTCCTTGGGTTGAGGGTGATGGAGGGGACGAAGGATTCAGTTACAGATCAGGTGATGGAGGGCAGCCACAGCGCAAGAGCGGGCACGGCGATCAAGATGCCCAAGCGGATCACGTCCGCCGCCACAAATGCGCTGGCACCGCGAAATACCACGTTGAGCGGGACCGATGGAATCTGGCTGGCGAGCATGTACACGTTCATGCCCACGGGTGGGGTGATCAGGGCCACCTCGATGAGGGTGACGATCAGCACACCGAACCAAATAGGGTCGATGCCGTAGCTGACCACCAGGGGAAACACAATGGGCAGGGTCAGCAACAGCATGGACATGCTTTCCAAAAAGCAGCCCAGCACCAAATACATGGCACAAATGATGAGCAGGAACTGCATGGCCGACAGGTCCATGCCCTGAAACACACCACCCAACCAGGGCGTGAAGCCCGAAATGGTGATGTACTTGGACAAGACCAGGGCCCCGATCAGGATGAAAAACAAGCTGGTGGTGGTGACCGCGGTTTCGCGCAGCACCTGTGCCAGCAGATTGCGCGTCAGTCGCCCGCGTGCAATCACCATCGCGAAGGCGCCTGCAGCGCCAATGCCTGCCGCTTCGGTCGGGGTGAACCAGCCGCCGTAAAGCCCACCAATCACCAGACCGAACAACAGGGCCACGCTGCCAATGCCGCGCAAGGACTGCAAGCGTTCTGTCCATGTGCTGCGCTCGCCAGCCGGACCCGACTCGGGGTGGCGCCATGTGTACACCATGACCGCGCCCACATAAAGCAAGGCCCCCAACAGGCCCGGCAGTACACCGGCAATGAACAGCTTGCCAATGTCGGTCTGGGTCATGATGCCGTAGACCATGAGGGCCACGCTGGGCGGAATCATGATGCCCAAGGTGCCGGCCGAGGCGATGCAGCCGGTGGCCAGTGCATCGCTGTAGCCATAGCGCTTCATCTCGGGGTAGGCCACACGCGTCATGGCGGCCGATGTGGCCAGGCTGCTGCCACAAATGGCTGCAAAACCCGCGCAGGCCAGCACGGTGGCAATCGCCAGACCGCCCCGCAGATGCCCCACAAAACGGTAGGTGGCACGGTAAAGCTCGCGCGAGATGTCCGCCTCGTTGATCAGGTTGCCCATCAAGATGAACAAAGGCACCACTGTGAGCGAATAGTTGTTGACGGTGCTGAAGGCCGTTTCTCCCACCATGAACAAGGTGGGGCTCCAGCCCAGGACACTCAGGCAGCCGACCACGCCCGTGACCAGCATGGCCACGGCAATGGGCACTTCCAAAGCAATCAAGGCCAGCATCATGGCCATGGCAATCAAGGTGGCGCTCATGCAGACCCCCCGACGCGGCGTTTGGACCAAACGGCCATGACCGCAGAAAGCGCCATGCTCAAGGCCCCAAAGCCTGCCACCCAAGACAGGGGAACTTCGATGTAGGGTGCCCTGTCGCCTGCTGCGCCGACCCGCAGCATGTACTGAAACAGGGCCCAAGCCAGATAAGCCAAGGCCATGCAGGACAAAATTCTGCGCAGTTCGCGCAGCGCACGCTCCAGGCCCTTTGGCGCACTCCGCCACATTTGCAAAATGCCTGCCCGCACATGCTCATCTTGGGCGGTCACCAGCGGCATGGTGGCATAAACCAGCAAGCCCATCAGCAAGGCCGTCAATTCGTAAGCCCCGGTGATCGGGCGGCCTGCAATGCGCAAAACCACATCCAGAAAGGCCACGGCAGCCATGGCCGCGAGCACCCATGAAGCCACATGGACAAACCACAAAGCGGGTCGTGGCGCTGCTGCGGGCATGGGTTCTAAAGGGTCTGGTTTCATGCGTTCACCATAATGTGATCACATAATACGGCATGCCTCTTGAATAAAGCAAGCGTGGATATACTGCCCCATGGCCCGACCCCGACGTGATGCCCCCAGCCCAGAATCCCTGCGATCCCCATTGCCGGTTTTGCGACCGGTTTCGTGCGATTCGGTGCAGGATCGCATTTATGCCGAACTGTCAGACGCCTTGATTTGCGGTCGTCTGCAGGGTGGGCAAACCCTTCAAATTAGGGACTTGGCCGACGCGTTTCACACCAGTGTGATGCCCGTGCGCGAGGCTTTGCGCCGATTGGTGGCCGAGGGCGCTCTGGAGTCAGCGACCCAGCGACCCGTTCGCGTGCCGCATCTGTCGGTTCAACGACTGGACGATATCCATCAGGCGCGGCTTCTGGTGGAAGGGCACGCGGCCGAGCTGGCCGCAGTGCGTGCGGATGAGCATTTGCTCTTGGCTCTTTCACAGGCCGATGCCGAGTTCTCTTTGGCGGTGCAAATGGGCGATGTGGAGGCCGAATTGCAGGCCAATCGTCGGTTTCATTTCACGCTGTACGAGGCAGCTCAATCGCCCACCTTGCTGTCCATGATTCGCAGTTTGTGGCTGCAAAGCGGCCCTTATGTGCGGGTTGCCGTGGCCCATCACAGGCCCGAGCAGGGGGCACCTCGAACCTTGCACCACCATGGCTTGATGCAGGCGATGGCAGACCGTGATGCGCAGTCCGCACGCCGCGAACTGGAGGCGGACCTTGATTGGGCTTGGCGCCTGATGCAGGACAAGGTAGGCCCTCATGTCGAGGTTTCTGGCGTCGTGTGACACCAAGAAAAAAGCCCACCTTTTGGGTGGGCTTTTTGTCGATTTTTTGGCTCCTCAACCTGGGCTCGAACCAGGGACCTACGGATTAACAGTCCGGCGCTCTACCGACTGAGCTATTGAGGAACAGACTTAGATTATAGAGCGATTTTTAGCCTGTTTTGAGAGGGGGCGCAGATTTTTTGAAAATCTTGCAGCCCCGCTTTCAGAAGCTGGTCTTGAGCGCCAATCGCAGGGTGCGCGGCGCTCCGGGGTAGAGGTAGTAATGGCCGTATTGCTTGGGAGACTCACGCCAGTAACGGCGATCGGCCAAGTTGTCGATGGCCAGCGTCCATTGTGTGCGCATGCCCTGGATGCGCGTGTCGTAATGCGTGGCCAGATCGAGTGTGGTCCAAGCGGGCAGTGCGATGGCGCCATCTTCGGTCACCCAGCGCGTGCCTTCATGGTTCAGGCGCAGGCTGCTGCGCAGGCCAGGGATGGCGCTGTAACGGTATTGCGCCATGGCACGCAGGCTCATGCGAGGGACGTTCAAGGCGCGTTGGCCGTTCACGCTGGGGTCGATGTCGGCCTGTTGACGCTTGGCATCGGTCCAGGTGGTGGCGATATCCCACTGCCATTGCGCTTGGGTGAGGCCTGCTGACAATTCCAGCCCCCGGTGGCGGGCTTGGCCGTCGATTTTTCGGGTGCAGGTGTTGGCCTCGTCGCAGGCGCCTTCATCGCCCGCCACAGGGCGGGTGATGTCAAACCAGCTCGCTTGCCAACGTGTGCGGGCCCATTGCCCTTTGACGCCAACCTCCAACTGCTGGCTGCGCAGCGCGGGCAGGGCTTGTCCGGCGTTGGTGTAGCGGCTGCGGTTGGGCGCGATATCGGTTTCGATGCCTTCACCGTAGCTGCCGTACACCAGGTAAGCGGGCGTGATTTGGTGCGTGAGGGCCAGCCAAGGTGTGTTGAAGCTGCGCTCGTCTTGCACCGCGCGGCTACCGTCGGTGCGCTCGCTGGCACGGTTCAGACGCGTGTGGCGCAGGCCCAGCCACAGAGCGGTTTGCGAAGTTAACTCTATGCGGTCGCGCAGGGCGATTTCTGTGCTGTATTCACTGCGCTGGGTGTTCAGCTCACCCGGTGTGGGCTGGGCCTCGGGGCTGTTGAAGGTGCCGTCGATGTTGCCCGTGCCCGCCCAGTTGTAGGCCTGCATGGCCGAGGGACGGTCCAGCAAGCGGCTGCGCATCAGGCTCAGGCCCAAGTGGTGGCGCAGACCAGCCAGCTGCACAGCGCCGCTCAGATCGGTTTGCAGCGCATCGCTGCTGCGGCGTTCCTTGTCGCTGCGGTAGTCGTACAGGTCAAAACCGCCGTCGCTGCAAAAGCGGTCCCAGAGTTCCTGGGCGCTGCAGCCATAGGCGTAACTCAAACGGTCGTCGGTGCGCAAGCGCTGAGCGCCATATTGTGTGGTCCACAACCAGCCGCCCTGCAGATTTTGTTTGAATCGAATACTGCCCGTTTGGCCAGCAAACAGACCCGGCACCGACCAAGGCTGGCGGGTGAGGTTGTGTTGGCCGTCCACCGGACTGGGCAGGGTGTTGCCCAGCAAGCTGTAGGCATTCACCCCCATTTGCTGGCGTTCGCTGCGCTCGAACTCCCACTCCAGACGGCTGTCGGGCGTGATGCGCCAGTCCATGGCCAAGGCGAGCAGTTGGCGGTGGCCTTCGGTGTTTCGGATGTAAGGGTCCAGGTGTTCGTAGGCAGCGTTGAAGCGGTAGCCCAGCGCCTGGTCTTGTCCAAAACGGCCGCCCAGATCCAGTGCCATGCTGCTGCTTTGGCCGGGGCCGAAACTGGCGCTGACATCACGCACGGTGCTGTTTTGCGCC
>JAKFXJ010000265.1 GCA_021731425.1 Limnohabitans sp.
GCACCAAACCCGCGATGCAGATCTGGTTGACCATCTTGGCCAGCTGACCCGCGCCTGAAGCACCCAGCAAGGTGAAGGCACGCGAAAAGGCCATGGCCGCGGGCTTGACCGCGTCAAAGGCGGCCGCATCACCGCCGCACATCACCGTCAGCATGCCGTTTTGCGCCCCGGCCTGACCGCCCGAAACGGGGGCATCCACAAAATGCAGGCCCAATTTTTGGGCTTCGGCGTACAGCTCGCGGGCCACTTCAGCAGAGGCCGTGGTGTGGTCCACAAAAATCGCACCGGGCTTCATGCCTGCAAAAGCACCGTCCGGGCCCAGCACCACGCTGCGCAAGTCGGCATCGTTGCCCACACAGGCATACACGATGTCCACACCCGCAGCCGCCTCACGCGGAGTAGGGGCGGTGGCGTTGCCGGGGCATTCGGCGGCCCAAGCAGCGGCTTTGGCAGCGCTGCGGTTGTACACGGTGACATGGTGCCCGGCACGCGCCAGGTGGCCCGCCATGGGGTAACCCATCACGCCCAGGCCCAAAAAGGCGACTTTTTTGGCGGGGGTGGCTTCGTAGGTTTTGGCAGCAATTTGGCTCATGGTTGTCTCGTGGTGAAGTGGAAAAAAGCTATTTTGGCAGCCTGTGGGTGTTCTGGCGCTCACCGGGTGCTTTGGCGTGACCACGAGGTGACAGGGGCACTTTTGGTACGCTCAGCGCATGAACCCCTCGATTGCCGACAACATCGCCCGTGTGCGGGCACAGATTGAAGCCGCTTGCCAAGCGACTGGGCGCGAGCCCGGCAGCGTGCATTTGTTGGCGGTCTCCAAGACCTGGGGGGGCGATGCCGTGCGCCAGGCCCATGCGGCCGGGCAAACCGCCTTTGGCGAAAACTACATCCAGGAAGCGGTGGACAAAATCACCGCCTTGCGCGATTTACCCCTGGAATGGCATTGCATCGGGCCGATCCAAAGCAACAAAACTCGCCTGGTGGCCGAACACTTTGATTGGGTGCACAGCGTGGACCGACTCAAAATTGCCCAGCGCCTGTCCGAGCAGCGCCCCGAGCATCTGCCGCCTTTGCAGGTGTGCATTCAGGTGAATGTGGACGGGGGCGACAACAAATCGGGCGTGAGCCCAGAGGAATTGCACGCGCTGGCACAAGCCGTGGCCGCTTTACCCCGCCTGCAGTTACGGGGGCTCATGACCATTCCCGAACCCGCCGAGACCGAGGCGCAGATGCGGGCGGTTCATGCCCAGGCCAAAGCCTTGTTGGAGGCCCTGCGCCAGCAAGGCCTGCCGCTGGACACCCTGTCGATGGGCATGAGCGCCGACATGGCCGCGGCCATTGCCGAGGGCAGCACCATGGTCCGGGTGGGCACGGCCATTTTTGGCCAACGCTGAAGGCGCCTGGCGAGCGGGTCAGGCGCCCGTTTGCAGCTTGAACACACTGCGGCGCTCACCCACCGGGCTTCCCGCCACATTGAGCAAGACCTGCGCACGCCAAGGGGCCAGCGCTTGGCGCTGGGCATCGTCCAGCCAACCCAATTGGTCCAGCGCCTCCACGGTGGCAGCAAACAGTGCCGCTTTGTTGCCGTCCATGATCTTGATGGCCAGGGCTTGCCCACGGGAGCGACTGCCCACCACCTGCACACCGTCAGCCCCCACCTTGGTCACCCAATCTCCCCGGCCGACCCGCATGAAGTCGGCGTCGTTGCGGCCCGTGCCCGAGACCAGCTCGGGGTGGGCGCTCATGGCCTCGCCCAGTTGTTGCAGGCTCGCGCCGTACAAACCATCCGACTCGGGCTGGGCCAGCCGGGCGTAGCTGCGGGCCAAGCGCGACAAGGGCATGGCGTAGTTCGGGGCCGAGCAGCCGTCGATGCCCAGCGCCAATTCTTCTTCAGACAGGCCCGCCAGATGCGCCACCGCCTGTCGGATTTGTTGTTGCAACAGGTGGTCCACCTCGGTGTAACTCTCGGTCGGCAGGCCGTGCTGCACGCAATAGGCCAAAAAACCGCTGTGCTTGCCGCTGCAGTTGTGGTGCCGCTCGTCGTAAGCAAAGCCTTCGGGCATGGGGCGATCAAAAAAGGTGAAACGGTAAGGCACATGGCAGCCGCAGCGCATCTGACGCGTGTTGCTGCCGCTTTTGTTCAGAATGGACGTGACCAGCTCAACGTGCATCTCTTCGCCGTTATGGCTGGCGCACATCATGGCGAGTTCTGAGGGGATGAAGCCGAAATGCGCCACGCCGCCTGACTGAATGAGCGGCAAGGCCTGCATGGCCTTAAGGGTGGAGCGGGTGAAGCACAGCCAGTGCGGGTTGCCCACCTGGGCCAGCACCCGACCTTCGGTGTCGGTCACGGCCAAGGCGCCCATGTGCATGCATTCGGGGATACCGTTGCGTGTCAGATCGATCAAGGGTTCAAAGTTCATGTCTTGGGCTTGGGTTTGGGTGATTGGGGACTGGCAACAGGCCAGTTTAAATTGTCCCGGACTTGACCCGCTGTCGCGAGGGCAGCCCCTCACAATGAACGGATGCAAAACATCCATTCCCCCCTTCAGGCGCAACTGGCTCAGTGGTTGGTGGCACCCGGTGCCACCGTGGCTGCGGGCGACGTGCTGGTGATTTTGGAAGCCATGAAGATGGAGCACGAAATCCGCGCCCAACAACCCGGGTGTGTGGGCGAATTGTTTTTTCAAGCGGGCGAAGCGGTGGCCGAGGGCGAGCTGCTAGTTGTGCTCATGCCCGTGACCAATGCAGCCGCCCAGCCCGAGGCCGCCGCTCCCATCCCCCAAACGCCTCCACCTTTGGGCAAGCGCTCTGACCTGCAAAAGCTGCAGACCCGCTTGGCCTTCACCCACGACGCTGCTCGCCCCGAAGCCGTGGCCAAGCGCCACGCGCAGGGCCTGCGCACGGCCCGCGAAAACATCGCGGCGCTGTGTGATCCCGATTCCTTTGTGGAGTACGGCGCCCTGGCCGTGGCCGCACAAAGTCGGCGCCGCAGCGCAGACGATTTGATGCGAAACACCCCAGCGGACGGCATGGTCACAGGCATCGGCTGCGTCAATGGCCAGCGCGTGGTGGTCATGGCCTACGACTTCACGGTGCTGGCGGGCACACAAGGCATGCGCAACCACCAAAAGACCGACCGCATGCTGGGTGTGGCCTTGCGAAACAAGCTGCCTGTGGTGCTGTTTGCCGAGGGCGGTGGCGGCAGACCGGGTGATGTCGACGTCGCCATCGTGGCCGGTCTGAACCTGGCCACCTTCGCATCGTTTGCGCGGCTCAACGGCCGGGTGCCTGTGCTGGGCGTGGTGGCTGGGCGCTGTTTTGCGGGCAATGCGGCGCTGCTGGGCTGCTGCGACGTGATCATCGCCACCAAGGGCAGCAACATCGGCATGGGCGGCCCGGCCATGGTGGAAGGGGGTGGCTTGGGTGTGTTCAAGCCAGAGCAGATCGGCCCGAGCGAGGTGCAGCATGGCAACGGCGTGATCGACGTGCTGGTCGATGACGAAGTGCAGGCGGTCTGGGCAGCGCGGCATTACCTGTCTTTTTTTCAAGGCACAGCAGCGCAGTGGCAAGCGCCCCCTGCCGAAGCCCTGCGCCATGTGGTCCCTGAAAACCGCTTGCGCGTGTACGACACACGCACGGCCATGCAGGGCATTGCAGACGAGGGCAGCTTGCTGCATTTGCGCACCGGGTTTGGTGTGGGCATCCACACAGCCTTGGCCCGCATCGCAGGCCGCCCGGTGGGCCTGATGGCCAACAACCCGCTGCACTTGGGTGGTGCGATCGACGCCGATGCGGCCGACAAAGCGGCCCGCTTCATGCAACTGTGCAATGCGCATGCACTGCCCATAGTGATTCTGGTGGACACGCCCGGCTTCATGGTGGGCCCGGACACCGAAGCCACGGCCCAGGTGCGCCATGTCTCGCGCCTGTTCGTTGCAGCGGCGCATTTGCGGGTGCCACTGCTCAGCGTGGTGCTGCGCAAGGGCTACGGCCTGGGCGCGATGGCCATGACCGGCGGCGGTTTTCATGAAACCTTGGCCACGGTGGCTTGGCCTACAGGCGAATTTGGCGGCATGGGCCTCGAAGGCGCGGTGCGTCTGGGTTACCGCAAAGAGCTGGAGGCACTTCCCGAGGGCCCTGAGCGAGAGGCCTTGTTTGAGCAGCTGCTGGCGCAGCAATACGACAACGGCAGCGCCATCAACATGGCGACCACTTTAGAAATCGACGCCGTGATCGACCCGGCCGAAACACGCAACTGGCTGGTCGCGGGCTTGGCTTCGGGTCAGACCCGACCCTTTGACGGCACGTTGGCCATCGACACCTGGTGAGACTGGCGGCGGTGCCAACCAGCCCCGATCCAAAACGGGGCCGCTGGCAACCCACCCATCACTTGGTCGGACGGCTCAGGCGCTGCAGTTCCTGCTCGGAAATTTCTTCGAACACACGCACGACCTTGGTCACACCGCCGATGCTGCGGGCAATGTCCGTGGCGCGTTTGGCTTCGCGCGAAGTCACACGGCCCATCAGGTAAACGATGCCCCGCTCGGTCACCACTTTGATGGCATTGACCTGCATGTCCTTGGCATCCACAAAGGCCGCCTTGACCTGGCCGGTGATGACCGTGTCTTTGGAGCGCTGTGTGAGTGAGCTGACCGGCATCACGGCCAGATCGTTCACCACGGAGGTCACGTTTTCCTGGCTCTGCGCCAGTTTCTCGGCACGCTCCTTGTCGGCGGCGGTGCGCACTTCACCACTGAGCAGCACCTGGCGGTTGAAGCTGGTCACGTTCAGGTGAATTCGGTCGCCCATCTCCTTGCGCACAGCGCTGGCCACCTTGATCTCGATGCTCTCGTCCTCGACCAAGGTGCCCGTGGTTCGACGGTCAGAAGCCACCACACCGGTCATGACGGCACCCCCCACGATCAAGGGTGCACAAGCACTCAGGCTGACCAAAGAAGCCAGCAACGCGGCACCATAAACAACCGATTGAATTTGACGTTTCATTTAAAAAGACTCCTGTTCACCCAACAACTGGGTGTCAATACCATCACACAAACAGTGCAGCACCAACTGCTGCACCTCGCGAATTCGGGCCACACGCTCGTGAGGCACACACACATGCACATCGGTCTCGCGCAGCTGCCGCGCCAAAGCCCCGCCCTGTTGCCCCGTGAGTGCCACCACGCTCATTTCACGCTCGTGTGCGGCCTGCACGGCCTGAACCAGCGCGGACTCCGCCCCTTGGGCGCTGATGATAAACAGCACATCTGCGGTGTGGCCCAAGGCACGCACCTGGCTGGCCAAACCCTGCTCTTCAGGCCACAAACTGGCCATCTGGGCATCGGCCGACAAGGCCATGGCCGACAGGCCCGGTCTTTCGCGCTCAAAGCCGCCCACCAGCAAACCCGCCAGGTACTGCGCCAAACCTGCCGATGCGCCCTGCCCAGCGGTCAGCACCTTGCCGCCACCCGTGACGCAAGCGAGCACGGCCTGCACGGCCGCATCGACCGGTTTGGCCAAACCTTCGGCCACCTGGTAGTGCAGGTCCGCACTGTCAATGAAATGCTGTTGAATGCGCAGGTCTAACATAGGGCGGCATGATAACCCCGCCAGCCCGGTGCAAGGCCTATTGGTGGTGCGTGTGTGTGTCCATCCATTTCAGGCGCACAGCCAAAGCTGCATCAACTGGAATCAAAAGCCGCCTGCAGCCACTGCGGCCCCTGACCCTCCAGGGTCACCACATCGAAGCGGGCGGGTGGCAATTGACGCCAGCCGAGCAGGTAGTGACGGGCCGCAAAAATGATGCGCCGCTGTTTGTGCACACCCACCGTGGCGGCGGCGCCCCCAAAGTCGCTTCGGCTGCGTTTTCGCACCTCGACAAACACCACGGTGCCGTCCGGGCTCTGCATGATCAGGTCTATTTCACCCCCGCCTCGGCCCGGGGTCCGATAATTGCGCTGCAGCAGCCGCAAGCCGCTCTCTTTCAAAAAGGCCAGCGCCTCGTCTTCGCCCGCATCGCCCCGGGCTTTGGTCGAGGGTTGACCTGCTTTGTTTTTATTGAGGAATTGCATTGACTCCGTCTCCCTTGTCTGCCTCGTTTGCCAACGCCCTTGCCGCCGCGCACGAGGCTGCCGGGTCACAAAACCACCCGGCCAGCACACTGTATGTCGTGGCCACCCCCATTGGCAACCTGGCCGACATCAGCCTGCGGGCCTTGCATGTGCTTGCCCGCGTCGACGTGGTGGCCTGTGAAGACACCCGCCACACCCAGCAATTGCTGCGCGCCTACGGGCTGGACCGCCCGGGCAGCCAGCTTTTGGCGGTGCACCAACACAACGAAGCCGAAGCGGCGCACAACGTGCTCGAGCGCCTGGGCCAAGGCCAACGCGTGGCCTATGTGAGTGATGCAGGCACCCCGGCCATCAGCGACCCCGGCGCGAGGCTGGTGGCGGCCGTTCGGCAAGCGGGGTTTCGGGTCATGCCGCTGCCCGGCGCCAGCAGCGTGACCACGGCGCTCAGTGCATCGGGCATGACCGGTGACAGCGGCTTTGTCTTTGCCGGGTTTTTGTCCAACAAAGCCACCGAACGCCAATTGGCCGTGCAACACCTGGCGCAAGAAAGCCGCGCCGTGGTGCTGCTGGAGGCGCCGCACCGCATCGAGGCCCTCGCCCAAGCTCTGGCGGTGCTGGGCAAGCGCCCCATCACCCTGGGGCGTGAGTTGACCAAGCAGTTTGAGCAGATCGAGACCTTGCCTGCGCAAGACTTGAGCGCCTGGCTGGCCGAAAAACCCGAGCGCCTGCGGGGTGAATTTGTGCTGGTGCTGCACGACGCACCCGTCGACGACGCCACCGGTGAAGGCTTGCGGGTTTTGCAGCTGCTGCTGCCCGAGTTGCCACTCAAAACGGCGGTCAAACTGGCGGCCGAGATCTCGGGCGAATCCAAAAATACCCTGTACGAGCAAGCGCTGGCCCTGAAAAATCAAGGCTGAAGCCCGAATCCCCGTGCCCGCGCAAGGCACAATCTGCCCCCATGAATTTCAACCGAATCCTCACCCTCACGGGCATCGCCGTTTTGACTGTTGGGGCTTGGCAAGCCTTTGGCTGGCCGGGCATTGCCTTGGCCGTGGGCGGCATTGTCATGTGGGTGCTGCTGCACTTCACCCGAATGGTCACCATCCTGAAAAAAGCCGCTGACCGGCCCATCGGCCATGTGGCCAGCGCCGTGATGCTCAACGCCAAACTGAGAAAAGGCGCCACGCTGATGCACGTCATCGCCATGACCCGGTCTCTGGGCCTGCTGCAAACCGAAAAAGACACCCAGCCGGAGGTCTTCACCTGGACCGACACCAGCGAATCGGTGGTCACCTGCACTTTTGTGGGCGGCAGGTTGACCGAATGGACACTGGTGCGCCCTGAAGAGCGCCCCGAAGTGCCAAACCCTTAAAATCCAAGCCAACCCTGTTTATTGCAGCTAATTCAAAGGACACTTTCATGAGCGTTGTCATTCCCTCCATGTCAGACCGTGACGGCAAAATCTGGATGGACGGCCAGATGGTCGATTGGCGCGACGCCAAGATCCATGTGCTGAGCCACACCCTGCACTACGGCTGCGGCGCTTTTGAGGGCGTGCGTGCCTACAAAACCGAGCAAGGCACCGCCATCTTCCGCCTGCAAGAGCACACCGAGCGCCTGTTCAACAGCGCCAAGATCTTGCGCATGAACATCCCCTTCACCCAAGCGCAGGTCAACGAAGCCCAGCGCGCCGTGGTGCGCGAGAACAATTTGGAGTCGGGCTACATCCGCCCCCTGACCTGGATTGGCGACAAAAAGCTGGGTGTCAGCCCCAAGGGCAACACCATCCACCTGATGGTGGCTGCCTGGACATGGGGCGCCTATTTGGGCGAAGAAGGCATGAAGCGCGGCATCCGCGTGAAAACCTCCAGCTACACCCGCCACCACGTCAACATCACCATGACGCAAGCCAAGGCGGTGAGCAACTACACCAACAGCATTTTGGCCAACATGGAAGTGACCGACGAGGGTTACGACGAAGCCCTGTTGCTCGACACCTCGGGCTTTGTGTCCGAAGGCGCGGGCGAGAACATTTTTGTGGTGAAAAACGGCGTGATTTACACCCCTGACTTGTCGGCTGGCGCCTTGAACGGCATCACCCGCAACACGGTGTTCCACATCGCCAAGGACCTGGGCCTGGAGATCGTGCAAAAGCGCATCACCCGCGACGAGGTGTACATCGCTGACGAAGCCTTCTTCACCGGCACCGCCGCCGAAGTCACGCCGATCCGCGAACTCGACCGCATCGAGCTGGGCAAAGAAGGTTATGTGGGCAGCCGCGGCCCCATCACCGAGAAAATCCAGAGCGCCTTCTTTGACATCGTCAACGGTCGCAACCCCAAGTACGCCTACTGGCTGACCAAGGTTTGAGGAAGTAAGCATGAGCACCCAAGCTGTTGAACTGCTGGCCACCGACCTGAACCCCCAAGGCGGTGTGTTTTGCCCGAGCCCCAAAGCCGACATGAAGATCTGGAACAGCCACCCCAAGGTGTACTTGGATGTGGCCAAAACCGGCCAAGCCAAGTGCCCTTATTGCGGCACGGTTTACAAACTCAAAGCAGGTGAAGTGGTCGGACACCACCACTGAAGCGCACGCTCAGCCATCCGGTTGATGGCCGCCTAGCCCCACGGCGAACACTCAGGTGTTCGCCGTTTTGTTTGGGGGCAAGCTCACCACAAAACAAGCCCCACCACCGGGCCGGTCTGTGCAGCTCACCCGCCCGCCATGGCGCTCGGCAATCGACTTGACCAGCG
The DNA here is from genome assembly GCA_021731425.1 of Limnohabitans sp. Taxonomy (GTDB): domain Bacteria; phylum Pseudomonadota; class Gammaproteobacteria; order Burkholderiales; family Burkholderiaceae_C; genus Limnohabitans_A. Next base: position 8,829 of record JAKFXJ010000265.1, read on the forward strand.
ACAGCCCCAAGCCCACACCACCCACGCGCTCGCTGGCCCCAGGCAAGCGGAAAAACGGCTCAAAGATCCGCTCTCGGTACGCGACAGGCACGCCAGGGCCACGGTCACCCACCGCGATGAGGACCTCCGAGCCCTGGGCTTGCAAGGAC
>JAKFXJ010000293.1 GCA_021731425.1 Limnohabitans sp.
TGATCTGCGTGGCCGCCTCGCGGTCCTTGCTGAAAAACTCCTGGATCACCATGACCACAAATTCCATGGGGGTGAAGTCGTCGTTGAGCATCGCCACCTGGTACATCTGGGGCGGTTCAATTTTTTGGGCACGTCTTTCGAGGACCACCGAATCGCCGCCATCAGGGGCACGCGGGGTCACGGTCGGCAGCGTGGGATGGGAAGGTTTTTTCGTTGCCATGATTTCATTCTATCGATGCTTTCAAGCCCTTTGACCCCGGGGTCTGAAAAGTCTTGGCCAGATGCAGCACAAATGCCGCACCCCGGGAAAACCTCACATTGACAAATTCGCCTTGAATTACTCAAACTGAGCCATCTAACAAAAACACGGAGACATCGTATGCCCAGTGGTACGGTCAAATGGTTCAACGATGCCAAAGGTTTTGGTTTCATTCAACCTGACGGTGGCGGCGCAGATGCCTTCGCCCATTTCTCGGCCATCCAGATGGAGGGCTTCAAAAGCCTCAAGGAAGGCCAACGGGTCGATTTCGAGCTGACGCAGGGCGCCAAGGGCCTGATGGCCGCGAACATTCTGGCAGCTGCCGAAACGCCCGCCACGCCCAAGCCAACCGTACCCCAAGACGGCCATTTGACCCGCCATGACCCGGCCGATGGTGGCGCCAGCAGTTCAACCCGCAGCTCCGACACGCCTGCCGACTGAGCTGGGCCACGCCCTAAGCAGGCATTTGTGAGCGGTTTAGGCCAAGATGAGCGGATCATCGGGTGCGGCAACACCTGCGCCACGCGGTATCCTAGGGCCTGGTCTGTTTTCTTCCCTTCCCCACACCATGATCACCCTCTTTTTTGCGCCACCTTGCCCTTCGCACCGCCCTGCCCGATTGTTGGGTAAGCGCATCACTGCGCTGTGGATGAGCTTTGGCCTGCTGATGTCCGGATCGTTGGCATCGGCCCAATCCTCCCCCGCACCCCAGCTGGACCTGGCACGCACCCAATTGACGGCCGGGATGCACCGCCTGGATGTGCAATTGGCCCAGACCCCCGATCAGCGCCAAATCGGTCTGATGTGGCGCAAGGAGATGCCGCAGCATGAGGGCATGTTGTTTGTGTTCGAACAAGCCACGATTCAATGCTTTTGGATGCGCAACACCCTGATTCCCTTGACCGCTGCGTTCGTGGAGGACGATGGCACCATCGTCAATCTGGCCGACATGCAGCCACAAAAAGACGACTCGCACTGCTCCAGCAAACCCGTGCGTTTTGTGCTGGAAATGAACCAAGGCTGGTTCGCCAAACGGCAGATCAAGCCCGGCTTCAAACTCGGCGGCACCGTCTTCAGCAAACGGCCCGGCTGAACCTCAGACGCCCCAAACCATGTCAGAGGGGTCTGCCACGCAGCGTTTGAGGAGTTTGAGCATGGGACTGGCCCGCTGCGCAAGCCGCACTGTGTCGAGGGTCTCACCCATGGCGTCCTGAGCAGTGTCAGCGGGCATGGAGGCTTTTTGCGCCGCTTGACTGCGCTGCAAACGGGCCGCTTCATCTTGGGCTACAGCCGACTCCAGCTTAGCGATGGCCGCAGGCAGGTCCTTCACCAAAATGATGCCTTTGTCAGGGTCGTGACCCAACATGATGTGCAGCAGCCTGCGGGCATCGGCCTCCAGCATGATGAGGTCGCTGGTGACTTGGGATTTGAACTTGAACAACATGGGCACTCCGATCAAAAATGATTCAGCGGCCCACCGTCTCCACACCTTCGTCGTCAACGGCATCACCCTGGATCAAGGCCTTGAGTTTATGGCTGGCATGGAAGGTCGCAACACGACGTGCATCAATGGGGATCAATTCTCCGGTGCGCGGGTTGCGCCCAGGACGGGCGGCCTTGGTGCGGATCTGAAAATTGCCGAAGCCGGAAATTTTCACATCGTCTCCCGCAATCAAGCTGTCCACCATCAGGTCAAAAAACGCGTCGACCATGTCCTTGGACTCGCGCTTGTTCAAGCCGATTTGCTCGAACAGCAAATCAGCCAAATGCGCCTTGGTCAGGGCCGGGGTTTCGAGGGATTCAAAACTGATTTGCATGGCACGTACTCAAGCACGCAGCCGTGCAGCCACTTGCGCTGACAGGCTGGCCATGACAGCGCTCATGGCGGTTTCGATTTGGGCATCGGTCAAAGTGGCCTCGTCGCTGTGCAAGCTCAAACGCACCGCCAGACTTTTCTCGCCCACAGTCAAACCGCCTGAGGCTTCAGCCTTGGGTCGGTAAACATCGAACAGCACCGCATGGCGCAGCAAACCCTGGGTCGGGGCGCTGTGGATGGCCTGCATCAACTGGGCATGTGTGACCTGTTCGCGCACGATCACGGCGATGTCGCGTTCCACCGCTTGCATCTTGGCCACGGCTTGGGCCACAGGCACGCGGCGCTGGGTGACGGCGTCCAGGTCCAGCTCGAACACCACTGGCGCATGCGGCAGGTCCCAAGCCTGACGCCAGCGCGGGTGCAACTCACCCACATGACCAATCACAAGGCCATTCAGCAGCACTTGGGCCGAACGGCCGGGGTGCAAGGCGGGATGCTCGGCGGCGACAAATTCGGCTTGGGCCGGGGCCAGCAAGCGCTCGACATCGGCTTTGACATCGAAGAAATCCACCAAACGTGACTTGCCGGTCCAACTCAAGGGCTCCAAGGGGCCCCAAGCCATGCCTGAGACCTTCATGGGCTGGTCAAAACCTTGCACCGTGGCGTCGCTGTCGGCCACGCTCGCATCACGCAGGAATACGCGGCCCAACTCGAACACCCGCACGCGGTCGGCCTTGCGGTCGGCATTGAACTTGACCACTTGCAAGAGCGAGCCGATCAGGCTCGAGCGCATCACACTCATCTGGCTGGCGATCGGGTTGAGCAGTCGGATCGGGCTGGCGTTACCTGCCAAGTCTTTTTCCCACGCTTCTTCAACAAAGCTGTAGTTGATGGTTTCCTGGTAACCCAGAGCCGCAATGGCGCGGCGTACGGCAGACGGGCTGCGCTCGGTCTCTGGGCGCACCTTGGCGGTGATCGGGGCCAGAGGCGGGTTGGTGGGCAGGTTGTTGTAGCCCACCATGCGGGCCACTTCCTCAATCAGGTCTTCTTCGATCTGCAGGTCAAAACGGAAGCTCGGCGGCGTCACGGTGACGGTGCCCTCGCCTTCGGCCACATGCAGACCCAGACCACGCAAGGCGTCGGCACATTGCTGCTGGGTCAGCGGCATGCCAATCACCTTGACCGCACGGGCCACGCGCAGCGTGACGGGTTGGATGGCTGGAATGTTCAGCGTCTGGTCGTCGATGGGGCCCACCTTCGTCTCGGGCGTGCCGCAAATGTCGAGTACCAGCTGGGTGATGCGCTCGATGTGCTCCACCGTCAGCTGAGGGTCCACACCACGCTCAAAGCGGTGACCCGCATCGGTCGAGAAGTTATAGCGGCGCGAGCGGCCCGCGATGGCTGTGGGCCACCAGAAGGCGGCTTCGATGTAGATGTTTTGGGTGTCATCGGACACGGCGGTGGCGTCGCCGCCCATGATGCCGGCCAGCGATTCGACCTGGCTGTCGTCGGCGATCACACCCACCTTGTCGTCCACGGTCACGGTGTTGCCATTGAGCAGCTTGAGCGATTCACCCGCTTGGCCCCAGCGCACCTGCAAGCCGCCGTGGATTTTGTCGAGGTCAAAAATGTGCGAAGGACGACCAAACTCGAACATCACGTAGTTGGAGATGTCCACCAACGGGCTCACGCTGCGCTGGCCGCACCGTGCCAAGCGGTCCACCATCCAGTGAGGCGTTTGCGCCTTTGTGTTCACGCCCTTCACAATGCGACCGCTGAAGCGGCCGCACAAGTCGGGGGACTGGACCTTCACCGCCAGCTTGTCGCTGATCTTCGTGGCCACAGCCGGAAAAGTCGGGGCCTTCAAAGGTGCGCCGGTCAGGGCCGACACTTCACGGGCGATGCCGTACACACTCAGGCAATGCGCCAAATTGGGCGTGAGCTTGAGCGTCATCAGGGTGTCGTCCAGATTCAAGTACTGGCGGATGTCCTGGCCGAGCGGTGCGTCTGTGGGCAATTCCAACAGGCCACCGTGGTCGTCGGCGATCTGCAGCTCTTTGGCTGAGCACAGCATGCCTTGGCTTTCCACGCCGCGCAGCTTGCCGACTTTGATCAAGAAAGGTTTGCCGTCTTCACCAGGCGGTAATTCAGCCCCCACCATGGCACATGGCACACGAATGCCCACGCGGGCATTGGGCGCACCACACACAATGTTCAACAAAGCGCCCTGCCCCACGTCCACCTGGCACACGCGCAGGCGGTCGGCGTTGGGGTGCTGCACGGCTTCCTTGATTTCACCGACCACGATTTTGGTGAACGGCGGAGCCACAGGCTCGAGCTCTTCCACTTCAAGACCCGCCATGGTCAAGGTGTCGGCCAGTTGCTGGGTCGTCAGGGGCGGGTTGCAGAACTCGCGCAACCAGGATTCAGGAAATTGCATGACTCGTGTCTCGTGTGTCGGACTTGGGAGGAATTACTGGAACTGGCTCAGAAAGCGCACATCACCGTCAAAGAAGAGGCGCAGGTCGTTCACACCGTAGCGCAGCATGGTGAAACGGTCCATGCCCATGCCAAAGGCAAAGCCAATGAACTGCTCGGGGTCCAAGCCCATGTTACGCACCACATTCGGGTGCACTTGACCGGAGCCGCCCACTTCGAGCCAGCGACCGGCCAAGGGGCCGCTTTGGAACTGGATGTCGATCTCGGCGCTGGGTTCAGTGAAGGGGAAAAAGCTGGGACGGAAACGCAGCACCAGGTCGTCGCTTTCGAAGAAGGTGCGGCAGAAATCGGTGACCACCACCTTCAGGTCTTTGAAGCTCACGTTCTCACCAATCCACAGGCCTTCGCACTGGTGAAACATCGGTGAGTGCGTGGCATCGCTGTCCACGCGGTAAGTGCGGCCCGGCGCGATGACGCGGATCTCAGGCATGCCTTGGCCCGTATCGAGTTGGTTCTTGTAGCGCTTGACGTGTTGCACCGCATGGCGAATTTGCATGGGGCTGGTGTGTGTGCGCAGCAAATGACCGCCTTCGACGTAGAAGGTGTCGTGCATGGAGCGGGCTGGGTGGTCTTCGGGCGTGTTGAGCGCGGTGAAGTTGAACCAGTCGGTCTCGATCTCAGGGCCTTGGGCGACTTCAAAGCCCATGGAGCCAAAAATGTTTTCAACCCGTTCGAGCGTGAGCGAGACGGGGTGCAAACCACCGACATTGGCGCTGCGCCCAGGCAGCGTCACATCCAGCGCTTCGGCTTTGAGTTGCGCTTGCAACTCGGCGTCGGCCAGGGCTTGGCGGCGGTCGTTCAAAGCGGCCTCGATCGCCTGCTTGGCGATGTTGATGGCGGCGCCTCGGGTTTTTTTGTCTTCCACGCTCAGAGCGGCCATGCCCTTCATCAGCTCGGTGATGCGACCGGCTTTGCCCAAATAAAGGGCCTTGGCGTTTTCGAGGTCAGCAGGTGTCAGTGCCTGCACAAAACTCTGGCGGGCGGATTCGACCAGGGTGTCCAGCTCGTTCATGGTGTGGGAGATCGAAGATCTGTGTAAAAAAGAACAAAAAAGGGATTGAAGCTTTTGCGAGCCTCAATCCCTTTGATCGAGTGCGTGGCACAGGCCCGAAGGCCCATGACACTCATGGACTCAAGCTGCGGCCAGTTTGGCTTTGACTTGGTTCACGATGCCAGCAAAAGCGGCCTTGTCGTGCACGGCGATGTCCGCCAGCATCTTACGGTCGATTTCAATGGCAGCCTTTTTCAGGCCGTTGGCGAACTGGCTGTAGGTCAGACCGCATTCACGCGCAGCGGCGTTGATACGGGCAATCCACAACTGACGGAACACACGCTTTTTGGTGCGGCGGTCACGGTAGGCGTATTGGCCGGCCTTCATCACCGCCTGTTTGGCGATGCGGAAGACATTACCGCGGCGACCGCGGAAACCTTTTGCAAGGGCCAGGACTTTCTTGTGACGGGCGCGTGCCGTTACACCACGTTTAACGCGAGGCATATTTTTTCTCCTTGTTCGTCAGTGATTACAGGCCAGCCATCGGCAGCATCTGCGCCATGTGACCCATATTGGTCTCATGCACAGAAACGGAACCGCGAAGGTGACGCTTGTTTTTGGTGGTCTTCTTGGTCAGGATGTGACGTTTGAAGGCTTGGCCGCGTTTAACGGTTCCACCTGGACGAACACGGAAGCGCTTTTTAGCACTGCTTTTGGTCTTCATCTTGGGCATATTCATGCTCCTTTAATTGTGCTCGTGAGGCGTCTGCAAAAAATTTGCAGCCTTGTTGGCCCCGAGCCACTTTTAACAAAAGCTGCCCAAAGGCAGCCTTTGACTCAACCAGCCCGAAAGCCGGTCAAATTCTTTGTCAAGCCGATTCCGCAGGTACCGACGCGTCAGAAGCCTTGCCACCCGCTACTGGCTTCTTACGACCAGGCGCAATCATCATGATCATCTGGCGGCCTTCCAACTTGGGAAACTGCTCCACAATGATCGAGTCTGCCAGCTCATCGCGAATGCGGTTGAGCAAGTCCAAACCGAGTTCCTGGTGCGTGATTTCACGACCACGGAAACGCAAAGTGATCTTGCACTTGTCTCCATCGGCCAAAAACCGACGGATGTTGCGCATCTTGATGTTGTAGTCACCATCGTCCGTGCCTGGGCGGAACTTGACTTCCTTGATGTCAATGACCGTTTGCTTGGCTTTGGCTTCCGCCGCACGCTTTTGCTCCTGGTATTTGAACTTGCCGTAGTCCATCAAACGGCACACTGGCGGGATGGCGGTGGCGGCAATTTCGACCAGGTCCACATCCATCTCACCCGCTAAGCGCAAGGCTTCGGCCAAGGACAAAATGCCCATGGGCTCATTTTCAGGCCCGGAAACACGGACCTCAGGGGCCATGATTTCACGGTTCAAACGGTGTTTACGTTCTTCGCGTTGGCGACGATCACGAAATTCGGTAGCGATGACTCAATCCTTTACGGAACAAAACTGCGAAAAGCAGCCTATCCATCTTTGTGCCCACGGGCCAAAGCTTGTGGCGAAAAACACCTTCAGGCTTTAGAAGCGATGTCGGCAGCAATGAGTTCTATGAACGCATCGATCGACATCACACCGAGGTCTTTGTTGCCTCGGGCGCGCACTGCGACGGTACCTGCTGCCTTTTCTTTGTCGCCAGCGACAAGGATATAAGGCAGCTTTTGCAACGAATGCTCACGTATTTTATACGTGATTTTCTCGTTACGCAGGTCCAAATCGACCCTAAGGCCTTGATTTGACACCGATTTTTGCAGTTTTGCAGCGATTTCGCGACAGTAATCTGCCTGAGCATCCGTGATGTTCAGCACAGACACTTGCAGGGGTGCCAGCCATGTAGGCAAAGCGCCCGCATGCTGCTCAACCAGAATCCCGATGAAGCGCTCCATGCTGCCCACAATGGCGCGGTGCAGGATCACCGGACGTTGACGGCTGCCATCTTCGGCGGTGTATTCGGCATCCAGACGCTCGGACAGGTTGAAGTCCACCTGGATCGTGCCGCACTGCCATTCGCGGCCGATGGCGTCCTTGAGCGTGTATTCGATCTTGGGGCCGTAGAAAGCGCCGTCGCCTTCAGAAATGACGTACTCGCAACCCGATGCTGTCAGGCTGTCCATCAAGGCTTTTTCGGCCTTGTCCCACAACTCATCAGAGCCGATGCGGGCTGCAGGGCGAGTAGACACCTTGTAGAGAATGTTGGTGAAGCCAAAATCAGCGTAGACCTTCTTGAGCACCTTGGTGAAAGTGTCGCATTCGGGCAGGATCTGGTCTTCGGTACAGAAGATGTGGCCATCGTCTTGCGTGAAGCCCCGCACGCGCATGATGCCGTGCAAACCGCCCGAAGGCTCGTTGCGGTGGCACTGGCCAAATTCGCCATAGCGCAAAGGCAGGTCACGGTAGCTCTTGATGCCCTGCTTGAAGATCAGGATGTGTCCAGGGCAGTTCATCGGCTTGAGGGCGTAATCGCGCTTTTCCGACTCGGTGGTGAACATGTTGTCACGGTACTTGTCCCAGTGACCGGTTTTTTCCCACAGGCTCTTGTCGATGATCTGAGGGCCTTTGACCTCTTGATAACCGTTGTCACGGTAAACCTGACGCATGTACTGCTCAATGGTTTGCCAGACGGTCCAGCCTTTGGGGTGCCAGAACACCAGACCCGGGGCATGCTCATCGATGTGAAACAGGTCGAGTTCTCGGCCCAGTTTGCGATGGTCACGCTTTTCCGCTTCTTCCAGGCGTGTCAGGTACTGCTGCAGATCGTCCTTGCTGGCCCAGGCCGTGCCATAGACACGCTGCAGCATCTCGTTCTTGCTGTCACCGCGCCAGTAAGCGCCCGCGACCTTCATCAGCTTGAAATGCTTGAGCTTGCCGGTGCTGGGCACGTGGGGGCCACGGCACAAGTCTTCGAAGTTGCCTTCACGGTAGAGACTCACGTCTTGGTCTGCCGGGATGCTGGCGATGATTTCTGCCTTGTAATGTTCTCCCAAGCCCTTGAAGAAGGTGACAGCCTCGTCTCGTGGCAAAACGCGGCGGACCACCGCTTCGTCTTTGTTGGACAACTCGGTCATGCGCTTTTCTATGGTGACCAAGTCTTCGGGGGTGAACGGACGGCTATAAGAGAAGTCGTAATAAAAGCCGTTTTCGATCACAGGACCGATCGTGACTTGCGCCTCGGGAAACAAATCCTTGACCGCATAGGCAAGCAAGTGGGCGGTGGAGTGGCGAATCAGCTCCAGGCCTTCCGGATCTTTGGCCGTCACGATGGCCAGCTGGGCATTCGATGTCATGCTGAAGCTGGTGTCGACCAGCTGGCCATTGACCTTGCCGCCCAAGGCCGCCTTGGCCAAGCCAGCGCCGATGGATGAAGCC
>JAKFXJ010000267.1 GCA_021731425.1 Limnohabitans sp.
CGCCGATTTGCCCAACCACGAGCCTCGCGGCTGCGCCCGTGGCGCTTCGTATTCGTGGTACCTGTACAGCGCCAACCGCGTCAAATACCCGATGATCCGCGCCCGCCTGCTCAAGCACTGGCGCGCTGCACTGGCCGTAGCCAAGAGCCCGGTGGACGCCTGGGCCAGCATCGTGCAAAACGAAGAAGCCCGCCTCGAGTGGCAGCAGCAGCGCGGCTTGGGCGGCTTTGTGCGCAGCACCTGGGAAGAGGTCAACCAGCTCATCGCCAGCGCCAACGTTTACACCGCCAAGCAATATGGGCCGGACCGCATCATCGGCTTTTCGCCGATTCCCGCCATGTCCATGGTCAGCTACGCCGCAGGCAGCCGCTACCTGTCGCTGATCGGTGGCGTGTGCATGAGCTTTTACGATTGGTATTGCGACTTGCCACCGGCCAGCCCGCAAATCTGGGGCGAGCAGACCGACGTGCCCGAATCGGCCGACTGGTACAACTCGACCTTCATCATCGCCTGGGGCTCCAACGTGCCGCAAACGCGCACGCCCGATGCGCACTTTTTCACCGAGGTGCGCTACAAGGGGGCCAAGACCGTGGCCATCACGCCCGACTATGCCGAGATCAGCAAGCTGGCCGATCTGTGGATGCACCCCAAGCAGGGCACTGACGCCGCGATTGCCATGGCCATGGGCCATGTGATCCTGAAAGAGTTTTACTTTGACAAGCGCAGCGCCTACTTTGATGACTATGTGCGCCGCTACACCGACATGCCCAACTTGGTGCAGCTTGAAGAGCGCACCTTGCCTGATGGCCGCAAGGTCACGGTGCCCGGTCGCTACCTGCGTGCCAGCGATTTCAACGGCAAGCTGGGCCAGGACAACAACCCCGAGTGGAAAACCGTGGCCCTGGATCAGAACGACCGTGTGGTGCTGCCCAACGGCTCGATCGGTTTCCGCTGGGGGGCCGAAGGCCGCAGCGATGCCGGCAAATGGAATCTAGAAAACAAAGAGGCACGAGGCGACAGCGAAGTCAAGCTCAAACTGAGCCTGATGGAGGGGGAGGGCAGTGAATACGAAGTGGGCGACGTGGCTTTCCCGTATTTCGGTGGCATCGACACCCCCAACTTCAGTGCCAACAAGCAAGCCAGCGCGGTGGACGATGTGCTGGTGCGCCAGGTGCCGGTGCGCCGGATCAAGCTGGGCAAGGCGGGCGAAGAACGCTACGCCCTGGTGGCCACGGTGTTTGACCTGACGGCCGCCAACTATGGCGTGGCCCGGGGTTTGCCCGGCGAAAACGCCGCCACCAGCTACGACCACGACACGCCTTACACCCCCGCCTGGCAGGAAAAAATCACCGGCGTGAAGCGCGACCAGGTGATCGCCGTGGCGCGCCAGTTTGCCGACAACGCCGACAAGACCCGTGGCAAGTCCATGGTCATCATCGGTGCGGCCATGAACCACTGGTACCACAGCGACATGAACTACCGGGGCATCATCAACATGCTGATGATGTGCGGCTGCATTGGCCAAAGCGGTGGCGGCTGGGCCCACTATGTGGGCCAGGAAAAGCTGCGTCCCCAAACCGGCTGGACCGCGCTGGCCTTTGCCTTGGACTGGGTGCGCCCACCGCGCCAGATGAACAGCACCAGCTTCTTTTATGCGCACACCGACCAGTGGCGCTACGAACGGCTGGGCGTGGAAGAAATCCTGTCGCCGTTGGCCGACAAGTCCCAATTTGGCGGCAGCATGATCGACTACAACGTGCGCGCCGAACGCATGGGCTGGCTGCCCAGCGCGCCGCAGTTGCAAACCAACCCCATGCAGGTCGTCAAGGACGCGCAGGCTCAGGGCATGGACCCCAAGGACTACGCGATCAAGGCGCTGAAAGATGGCAGCCTCAAGATGAGCTGCGAAGACCCGGACCACCCCCTGAACTGGCCGCGCAACATGTTCGTCTGGCGCTCCAACATTCTGGGTTCGTCGGGCAAGGGGCACGAGTACTTCCTCAAGCACTTGCTGGGCACATCCCACGGCGTGCAGGGCAAAGACCTGGGTGCAGAAGACGCCAAACCGACCGAAGTGCAATGGCACGACCGCGCACCAGAAGGCAAGCTGGACCTGCTGGTGACGCTGGACTTCCGGATGAGCACCACCTGTTTGTATTCGGACATCGTGCTGCCTACCGCCACCTGGTACGAGAAGAACGACCTCAACACCAGCGACATGCACCCCTTCATCCACCCGCTGTCCACCGCGGTGGACCCGGCCTGGCAAAGCAAGAGCGACTGGGAAATCTACAAAGGCTTTGCCAAGGCCTTCAGCGAGGTGTGCGTGGGCCATTTGGGCGTCGAAAAAGAGCTGATGCTCACGCCGCTGATGCACGACACACCGGCCGAGCTGGCCCAGGCCTTTGACGTGAAAGAGTGGAAAAAAGGCGAGTGCGAGCTGATCCCCGGCAAGACTGCACCGCAAATCTCGGTGATCGAGCGCGATTACCCCAACACCTACAAACGCTTCACGGCGCTCGGTCCTTTGATGGAGAAGGTCGGCAACGGCGGCAAGGGCATTGGCTGGAACACCACCGACGAGGTGCACCAGCTGGGCGAACTCAATGGCAAAGTGCGCGCCGAAGGCGTGACTCAGGGCATGCCCAGCATCAGCACCGACATCGACGCTTGCGAGGTGGTGCTGCAGCTTGCTCCCGAGACCAACGGCCATGTGGCCGTCAAGGCTTGGGAGGCACTCTCCAAGATCACCGGACGTGACCATACGCACCTGGCCTTGCACCGCGAAGACGAAAAAATCCGTTTCCGCGACATCCAGGCGCAGCCGCGCAAGATCATCAGCTCGCCCACCTGGTCGGGGCTGGAGAGCGAAAAGGTGTCGTACAACGCCGGTTACACCAACGTGCACGAATACATTCCGTGGCGTACCCTGACCGGTCGTCAGCAGTTCTATCTGGACCACCCCTGGATGCTCGCTTTTGGCGAAGGCATGAGCAGCTACCGTCCACCAGTTGACTTGAAAACGGTGGATGAAATGATCAACCGCAAGCCCAACGGCCACAAGGAAATCTCGCTCAATTTCATCACGCCGCACCAGAAGTGGGGCATTCACAGCACGTACAGCGACAACCTGCACATGCTCACGCTCAACCGGGGTGGCCCGGTGATCTGGCTGAGTGAAGACGATGCGAAAAACGCAGGCATCGTGGACAACGACTGGGTCGAGCTGTTCAATAGCAACGGCGCCATTGCTGCGCGTGCGGTGGTCAGTCAGCGGGTCAACCCCGGCATGGTCATGATGTACCACGCGCAGGAAAAAACCATCAACACCCCAGGCTCCGAAATCACCGGCATCCGTGGCGGCATCCACAACTCGGTGACCCGCATCGTGACCAAGCCGACCCACATGATCGGCGGCTACGCCCAGTTCAGCTACGGCTTCAATTACTACGGAACCATCGGCACCAATCGCGATGAATTTGTCGTGGTGCGCAAGATGCGCAAGGTGGATTGGCTCGACGGTGAAGCCCCTGCCACCGTGCAGGCTTGAAGGAGAAACAACATGAAAATTCGCGCACAAATTGCGATGGTGCTGAATCTGGACAAATGCATCGGCTGCCACACCTGTTCGGTCACCTGCAAAAACGTCTGGACCAGCCGGCCCGGCATGGAATACGCCTGGTTCAACAACGTGGAAACCAAGCCCGGCATCGGTTACCCCAAGGACTGGGAAAACCAGGACCGCTGGAATGGCGGCTGGACCCGAAAGGCCGATGGCTCGATCGAGCCCAAACAAGGCGGCAAGTGGAAGCTGCTGATGCGGATTTTTGCCAATCCGAACATGCCCCAGATCGACGACTACTATGAGCCTTTCACCTACGACTACGAGCACCTGCAAGGCGCACCCGAGTCCAAGGCCACGCCCACGGCGCGTCCGCGCAGCCTGATCACAGGCCAGCGCATGCAAAAAATCGAATGGGGCCCCAACTGGGAAGAAATTCTGGGTGGCGAGTTCAGCAAACGCAGCAAGGATGCCAACCTGGCCAACTTCGACCAAGTGCAAAAAGACATGGTCGGCCAGTTTGAAAACACCTTCATGATGTACTTGCCCCGGCTGTGCGAGCACTGCCTGAACCCGGCTTGCGTGGCCTCGTGCCCCTCGGGCTCGATCTACAAGCGCGAAGACGATGGCATCGTGCTGATCGACCAGGACAAGTGCCGTGGCTGGCGCATGTGCGTGAGCGGCTGCCCGTACAAAAAGATTTACTACAACTGGCAAAGCGGCAAAGCCGAAAAATGCATCTTCTGCTACCCCCGCATTGAGGCAGGCCAGCCCACCGTGTGTTCGGAAACCTGTGTGGGCCGCATCCGTTACCTGGGTGTGGTGCTGTACGACGCAGACCGCATTGCCGAAGCGGCCAGCACCGAAAACGAGAAAGACCTGTACCAGGCGCAGCTGGACATCTTCCTGAACCCGCACGACCCCCAGGTGATCGAGCAGGCCCGTCTGGACGGCATTCCCGAGGCCTGGTTGGAAGGTGCACGCAACAGCCCGGTCTACAAAATGGCGATCGACTGGAAGGTGGCCTTGCCGCTGCACCCCGAGTACCGCACGCTGCCCATGGTCTGGTATGTGCCGCCCCTGTCGCCCATCACCTCGGCGGTCAATGCCGGCCATGTGGGCATGAACGGCGAGCTGCCCGATGTGTCGCAGATGCGCATTCCGGTGCAATACCTGGCCAATTTGCTCACGGCCGGTGACACCGCACCCGTGACCCGTGCCCTGGAGCGCATGCTGGCCATGCGCACTTACCAGCGCGGCAAGCACGTCGATGGCGTGGACAACCTGGCGGTGCTGGAGCAAACCGGCCTCACGGTGGCCCAGGTCGAAGAGATGTACCACGTCATGGCGATTGCCAATTACGAAGACCGTTTCGTGATCCCCAGCTCGCACAGGGAGTACGCCGAGAACACTTTCGACATGCGCGGCGGCTGCGGCTTCTCGTTTGGCAATGGCTGCTCGGACGGTCAGTCCGAAGCCAGCCTGTTCGGTGGCGACAAGCGCCGCACCATCCCCATCCAGCCTGTGGTCTGAAGCGAGGTTAACATGAAAAACAACCGTTATTCCTTGCGCGTTTTGTCCTTGCTTCTGTCTTATCCGGACGCAGCGCTGCGCGAACAACTGCCCGCCCTGTTGCCAGCGCTGGCCGAAGAGGGCGCATTGAGCACTGCGCGTCAGGCCGAGCTGCAGACTTTGGTGACGCACCTGCTGCGCGTGGACAGCATGGATTTGCAAGCACGTTATGTCGAGACCTTTGACCGGGGCCGCGCCACCTGCCTGCACCTGTTCGAGCATGTGCACGGGGACTCGCGTGACCGGGGCCCGGCCATGATCGACCTGACCCAAACCTACGAGCAGTCGGGTTTGTTCCTGTCGCCCGACGAGTTGCCCGACCATTTGTGCGTGGTGCTGGAGTTCGCATCGACCCAGACGCCCGAGGTGGCCAAGGCTTTTCTGGGCGAGATGGCGCACATCCTGAACGCGATTTTCAGCGCGTTGCTCAAACGCGAAAGCCCTTATGCCGTGGTGCTGGCCGCCGTGCTGGAGCTGGCCGGGCACAAGGCCCAGGCGGTGCAGATCGCGGCCGACGAAGCGCTGGACGAGAGCTGGCAAGAGCCCGAAGCCTTTGACGGCTGCAGCACACGTGGCCAGGCACGGCCGGGCGAGGCCCAACCCATTCACATCGTGAGAAAAACCACCACCCAGACCCGGGGAGTAGCAGCATGAGTTACCTGGACCACTTCATCTTTGGCATTTACCCCTACATCGCGCTGAGCGTGTTTTTGCTCGGCAGCCTGATCCGTTTTGACCGCGATCAGTACACCTGGAAGAGCGATTCCTCGCAATTGCTGCGTGGAGGCCAGCTGCGCTGGGGCAGCAACCTGTTCCATGTGGGGGTGTTGTTTTTGTTTGGCGGGCACACCGTGGGCATGCTCACACCGCATTTCATGTATGAACACTTCATCAGCGCGGGCGACAAGCAATGGATGGCCATGGTCTCGGGTGGCCTGTTCGGCGTGCTGGGTTTTGTGGGCGTGACGCTGCTCTTGCACCGCCGCTTGTTTGACGCGCGTATCCGGGTCAACAGCCGAACCAGCGACATTGTGCTGCTGGTCTTGCTGTGGGCACAGTTTGCGCTGGGCCTGGCCACCATCCCGCTGTCGGCCCAGCACTTGGACGGCAGCATGATGCTCAAGCTGGCCGAATGGGCGCAGCGCATCGTCACCTTCCGTGGCGGTGCCGTGGAGTTGCTGACCGAAGCCAGCTGGGTGTTCAAGACCCACATGTTCCTGGGGATGAGCATCTTCTTTATCTTCCCGTTCACGCGGCTGGTGCACGTTTGGAGTGGCTTTGGCACGCTGGCTTATGTGGTGCGCCCTTATCAGGTGGTACGCAGCCGCCGTGTGGGCATGACGCCACGGCCTCCGTTTGGGCGCGGCTGATTGGACGCCAACATTCTTGAAACCATGCATCAGGGGCTTCACATGACTTTTGACACATTGACAGACAAACCGCTGGACACCGCCGGCGCATCCGGTTCATGCGGTAGCGGTTCTTGTGGCTGCGGGAGCACGTCCTCGTCTTCATCTTTGGCTTATGAACGCACGGCCGCGGCCATGCCTGCGACGGCGTTTGCAGTCCAGGCAGAAGCGGCCAACGATGTTTTGCTGGCCGAGGCGTCTGCCACTCCACCTTCCATCAACGGCATCGCCTTGCTGTCCCCTGGCGAGATCTTGTCAGCAGAAGACCTGCTGGAGCGGGCGCATGCTGAATTGCTGCGCCAAGAGGCCGTGCGGCTGGGTTTGTTGCCTGCCCATGCGGGTCTGATCGCCCCCGATCTGAGTGCCGACGAGCAGGCCATGATCGACCGCATGCTGGACCAGGAAGTGACTTCGCCCCAGCCCACGCCCGAAGAAGCGCAGCGCTACTACCACGCGCACCAGGCGCAATTCATGGTCGGGCAGGGCAGGCGGGTGCGCCACATCCTGTTTGCCGTCACGCCCGGGGTGAACATGCCTGCGCTGGCGCAACGCGCCGAAGCGGTTTTGCTGGAGTTGAGCCACAAGTCGGTAGCACCCGAGCGTTTTGAGCAATTGGCCGCCGAGTTGTCCAACTGCCCCACGGGTGCGCAGAGCGGCGATCTGGGCTGGCTCACGCCGCAGGACTGTGTGCCTGAATTGGCCAAAGAGTTGTTTTATTCGGCCGAATCCAGCCAAAGCACAGGCCTGCGGCCACGTTTGGTGCACACCCGGTTTGGTTTTCACATCGTCGATGTGCTGGAGGTCAACCTCGGTCATTTGCCTGCGTTTGAGCAGCTGCAGGCACAAATCGCTTCGCGCCTGCAATGGCAGTCGCGGGCCACGGCCCTGGGCCAATACATGCGCCGCCTGGTCGGGTTGGCCCTGGTCGAGGGCATCGAGCTGGACGGGGATGCCTCGCCCCTGGTGCAATGAGCGAGCAGGTGCTGCCAGACACCTCCGATGAGCTGCTGCTGCGTTTGCAGCGCTTTCATGCGGATTATTTTCCGCTGCACCAGCAGCGGTTTCAGGATCTGGTGGCACAGGGGCAGCACCCCAAAACCTTGTTCATCGGTTGTTCCGATTCACGCCTGGTGCCGTATCTGCTGACCGGCACAGGCCCAGGCGAGTTGTTCATTGTGCGCAATGTGGGTGCCTTGGTGCCGCCCTACGACGGTTCGCACGGACTGCACGGCACCATGGCGGGCATCGAGTTCGCGGTGCTGCAATTGCATGTACAGCGCATCATCGTGTGTGGTCACAGCCACTGCGGGGCGATTCGTACCGCCTACGAAGGCGCGCCCGAAGAGGCCAAGGCTCTGCAAAGCTGGCTGAAGCTGGCCGACGAGGCTTTGCTGCCGGTGCGGCCCAGCCCCGAGGCCTTGCTGCGCACTGAACAGCGCTCGGTGGTGCTGCAACTGGAACGTCTGATGGACTACCCCATGGTGCAGCGCGAGGTGCAAGCAGGGCGCTTGACCCTGCACGGCTGGCACTATGTGATCGAGGAGGGCGAAGTGCATGTGTTCGATGTGCAGCGCGGCGATTTTGTGCCAGCATCGCAGTCCTCACACAGCGGCACGGGGCCGTTCCCGCCTTATGTGGAGCATGATGGCCAGATCATTGCGGATTGAACGCGGTGTGTGAGCAGCCCATGGAAAAATATCTGAATGAGTGATACCGACAAAGACACCGCCACCCGCTTGGCCAGCCAGTTGATGGCCTCGCGCCAGACCGTGCTACCCAAACGCCTGGTCGCACCCGGCCCGGATGCGGCAGAACTAACGCAGCTGTTTGAGGCGGCGGCTTCAGCGCCCGATCATGACCTGATCAACCCCTGGCGGTTTTTGATCATCCTGGCGCACAAGAGGGCCGATCTGGGTGAGTTGTTTGCCCAAGCCCTTATTGAACGTGATCCGAGTGCTTCTCAGGAGCAGATTGAACAAGCCCGTGAAAAAGCCATGCGTGCGCCCTTGCTGATGCTGCTCATCGTGGACGAAGCCAAGGGAGATGCCGAGATTGACATGCATGAGCGTGTCCTGAGCGCGGGCTGCGCGGTGCAAAACATCATGCTGCTGGCCAACGCCATGGGCTATGGGTCGGGCCTGACCAGCGGCAAGGCGCTCAAGGCGGCATCGTTCAGATCGGGTTTGGGTTTGCAGCAGCATGAGCAGGCGCTTTGCTTTTTGAGTCTGGGCACGGTGAGTTCGCGCAAACCGTTCAAACCGCGGCCTGATGTTCACAAGTTCACATGCATTTGGGGGAAGTGATCATGGTCGATTCAACGCCCGTGGGTGTCGCCTTCCCGGGGCATCGCGCTCCGGCTGTAGGTTTTGAAGCACCTTTTGAGATGCTTTCGGCATGCCATGAGCGAGTGGAACGCATGC
>JAKFXJ010000287.1 GCA_021731425.1 Limnohabitans sp.
TTTGTTGGGGGTGCCAGGTGTCACGCTGGTGGGTGTGCCGCTGGCTGCGCAGGCCCAAACTCAGACACCGCCGCAGGGCTCGCCCGCAGCCCCTGTTCAGGGCCTGGTTCTGCGCAGCAGCCCGATGCTGGAGGAGGCCATCTCCCAGCGCCAGGAGCAAGAGGGGGCGGTTTATTTGAAGGGGCAGCGCCTGCGCGTGCGGCCCGATTTGGACTTGGTGGTCGAGGGGGACGCCAGCATTCGCAAGCCGGGCGTGAGCATTCAGGCGGGCCGACTGTCCTTTGACCAAAGCCAAGACGTGGTGGAGGCCACGGGGCAAGTGCGCCTGAACCGCCCAGGCAGTGTGTTGACCGGCCCCAAGCTCACCCTGCAGATAGACAGTTTTCAGGGCACCCTGACGCAGCCCACTTTTGAGCTTTATAAAAGCGGTGCCTACGGGCAAGCGGCGCAAATCGACTTTGTGGATGATCAACGCGCCATCGTGCGTGAGGCCAGTTACACCACCTGCAGGCGCACGCCCGGGCCAGAATGGTTGCCGGCATGGGTGCTCAAAGCCACTCGCTTGAATCTGGACGAAGAAGAGTCCACGGTGCGGGCCGAGGGGGTGCAACTGCGCTTTCAGGACGTGCCGGTGTTGGGCATTCCCGCCGTCACCTTTCCGATGACGAGCGAGCGCAAGTCCGGTCTGTTGCCCCCCGTGGTGGGCATCACCACCAACAATGGTTTGGAGCTGGCCCAACCCTATTATTTCGACATCGCGCCCAACCGCGATGCCACCGTGACCACCCACCTGATGAGCAAACGCGGCGTGGCGGTGGACACCGAGTTTCGTTATCTGGAGCGCGACTACAGCGGCCAGGCCCGGCTGAACCTGATGCCTACGGATAGCCTGCGTGACCAAGCCCGTTGGGGCTGGTCCAGCCAACACAATGGCACGGTGGACACGGGCTTGGACAGCGTGGGGCGTGTCGGTCTGGGCTTGAACCTGAACCGGGTCAGCGACGACGACTATTGGCGTGATTTCCCCCGCTCGGGCCTGGCCTTGACCCAACGTTTGCTGCCCTCTACAGGGGTTTTGAGCTGGGGCCGTGGGAACCTGAGCATGACCGCGCAGGTTCAGCGCTGGCAAACCCTCCAGGACATCACCGCGCCCATCACACCACCTTATGACCGTGCACCCCAAATCGGGCTGCGTTATGGGCAGTGGCAGGCCGATGGCTTGGACTGGTCGGTGCAGGCCGACACCACTCGCTTTGAGGCCAGCTACGAACGCATCCCACTGGCCAGCACCGCGGTGCGCCCTGTGCCTCGCAATGGCGAGCGCAGTTTTGTGCTGGCGCAGGTTAGCCGCCCCTGGATTCGCCCCTGGGGTTTTGTCACGCCCAAACTGCAACTGCATGCCACCCGCTACCAACTCGACCAGCCACTCGACTCGGGTGAGCGTTCGGCCAATCGGGTGTTGCCGACCTTCTCGCTGGATTCAGGCCTGGTGTACGAGCGCGAGACGCAGTGGTTTGGTCGCGGCGTCACCCAAACCCTGGAGCCGCGGGCTTTTTATGCACGCACACCGTTTCGGGACCAAAGCCTTTTGCCCGTGTACGACAGCGGGGCCACCGATTTCAATCTGTCTACCATCTACAGCGAAAACGCCTATGTGGGCCACGACCGCTTGGTGGACAACGATGCCTTGACCCTGGGGGTGACCAGCCGGTTTTTTGATGCCAACAATGGTGCAGAAATGTTGCGTGTGGGCATGGCCCAGCGCATCCGTTTTTCGGACCAGAAAGTGGTTCTGCCCGACCAGAGCGCTGCGCAGGCAGGTCTGAGCGACTTGTTGCTGGGCGCAGGCGTGCGCTGGGATGACCGCTGGGCGCTCGACGCCACGGTCCAGGTCAACAGCCAAACCGACCGCGTCAGCCGCAGCACTTTGCAAGGCCGTTACAGCCCCAGCCCTTACCGGGTGCTGAATGCGGCTTACCGTTTGAACCAGGGCGTGAGCGAGCAGGTCGATCTGGGATGGCAATGGCCGCTGAGTGACCTGCTGGGGCGGCGTGATGCGGCCACTGAAACGGCCTGGACCCGCACACCCGGACAAGGCCTGGGGCCGGACCGCTGGTACAGCGTGGGCCGCCTGAACTTCAGCCTGACCGAAGGCCGCATGGTCGACAGCCTGTTGGGTCTGGAATACGATGGTGGTTGCTGGATCGGGCGCATCGCCTTCGAGCGCATCCAGAGCACCGTGAGCACCGCGACCAGCCGCTTGCTGTTCCAGCTTGAATTCATTGGCCTGGCCCGTGTCGGGGCCAGCCCACTCAATGCCCTGCGCACCAACATTCCCCGCTACCAGAACTTGCGAGACTCCACCGTTGAACCGAGCCGTTTCCAGCACTATGAATAAACACCTGTTTCCTGTTCGAGCTTTGTGCGCCGCCTGCGCCTCGGTCTGTCTGGCTGCGGCCTGGCTGCCGCTGACTGTGTCGGCCCAAAGCCCGGCCACGGCCGCTTCGCGCCCTGCGGCCATCCGTGCGGCAGACTTCATCGTTGCTGTGGTCAATGTCGAGCCCATCACCAACCAGGAAGTGCAGAACCTGAGCAATCGCCTGCAGCGCGAAGCGCAGGCGCAAGGCCGACCGCTCGACGCCCCTGAGGCCAAACGGCTGGCGCTGGAACAACTCATCAATGACAAGGCCCAGATCCAGCAAGCCCGCGATGCGGGCATCTCAATCGACGAAGAGGCACTGAACCAGGCCGAGGCCAACGTGGCCAGCAGCAACCAGCTCACGCGCGAAGCTCTGCGCCAGCGTTTGCAGCAAGATGGCGTGGCCTTGGCGACCTTCCGAGAACAGCTGCGCAATCAGTTGCTGCTGACCCGCGTGCGCGAGCGCGAGGTGGAAGCGCGAATCCGCATCAGCGACATCGAAGTGGAGCAGTTTTTGCAGGAGCAAATCAAGGCGCAGGCCGCGCGTGTCCCGGTGGCGCTGAACCTGGCCATGGTCCTGATCGCTGTGCCGGAAAACAGCACCGAAGAGCAGATCAAGCCCCTGGAAGCGCAGGCTCGGCAAGTGGCCCGACGCGCTCGCAGTGGTGAGAGCTTTGCCGAGCTGGCCAAAACCTTCTCGCAAACGGCCGACCGGGGGGCCAATGGCGGGGCATTGGGCTTGCGCCCGGCCGACCGTTATCCCGAGCTGTTTGTCCAAGCCGTGGCGGCCTTGCCCGTGGGTGGGGTGTCCGAGGTGTTGCGATCGGGTGCCGGTTTTCATGTGCTCAAAGTGCTGGAGCGTCAGCAGGCCCCTGCCACCTTGATGGTCACGCAAACCCGTGCGCGGCACATTCTGCTGCGACTGAGTCCCCAGCTGACACAGGCCCAGGCGCTGGCGCAGCTGAGCGCCCTGCGCAAGGACATTGTGTCGGGCAAGGCCGATTTCGCGGAAGCGGCCAAACGCCTGTCCCAAGACGGCAGTGCAGCGCAGGGGGGTGATTTGGGATGGGCTAACCCCGGCATGTTTGTGCCCGAATTCGAGCAGACCATGAACCGCCTGCGCCCCGGCCAGGTGGCCGAGCCGCTGGTCTCGCGCTTTGGGGTGCACCTGATCGAGGTGACCGACCGGCGAGACGCCCCCATGAGTGACGCCGAGCAACGCGCACTGGCCCGCAACGTCTTGCGTGAAAAGAAACTCGACGAAGCCTACGTCTCCTGGGCCGAGGATGTGCGTGGCCGGGCCTACGTTGAGATGCGCGAGCCCGTCCAATGAAGCACATCGCCCGCAAACGATTTGGTCAGCACTTTCTGACAGATGGCGGCATCATCGATGCCATCGTGGATGCCATTACCCCGGTGGCCGGTCAGCCCATGGTCGAGATTGGCCCCGGTCTGGCCGCACTCACGCAGCCTTTGGTCGAGCGTTTGGGCCATCTGTCGGTGATCGAGCTGGACCGTGATCTGGCGCTGCGCCTGCGCGAGCACCCGCAATTGTCGGTGGTCGAGTCGGATGTGCTCAAAGTCGACTTTCGGGCGCTGGCGCAGCAGATGCTGGCCAAAGCCACGGCGGCCCCGCTGCATAAAATTCGTGTGGTCGGTAACCTGCCCTACAACATTTCCACGCCCATCTTGTTCCATTTGCTGGCGCAGGTCGACGTGATCGAAGACCAGCACTTCATGTTGCAAAAGGAAGTCATTGACCGCATGGTGGCCCAACCCTCTACCTCGGACTACAGCCGCTTGTCGGTGATGCTGCAGTGGCGCTATGACATGGCCAACGTGCTGTTTGTCCCGCCCGAAAGTTTTGACCCGCCCCCGCGTGTAGACAGCGCTGTGGTGCGCATGGTGCCGCTGGCTCAGCCGCCCGATGTGGATGTCAAAACCCTCGAAACGCTGGTACAGGTGGCCTTCAGCCAGCGCCGCAAAATTTTGCGCAACACTTTGGGCAAATGGCTCGATGAAAAAGGTTTTGGCGGCACGTTTGACCTGCAGCGCCGCGCCGAAGAAGTGCCGGTGGCCGAGTTCGTGGCCTTGGCCCAAGCCGTCTGAAGCGCCAGGTCAAATGCGCCTAAAGAAAAAGCCCGTCATGGACGGGCTTTTTCATGGGTGCCGCATGAGCGGCTCAATGGGGTTCAGGCTGCGGCGAGCCAGTAACCTGCATTGAAGGGGCTGCTCATGCGCAGCGCCAAGGGCGATACGTCCACCAATTTGTCGGTGGGCATTTTTTCGCCTTCTTCGATCGATTCGGCCATCACGGCGTCCTCGGTTTGTGCCTCAATCGCCCGTCCTGCTTGGCTGTTTTGCGCAGAACGGGCTACAGAAAAGAATAGAAGCATCGGAAGGGTATCTTCCTGTCTCCCCAGTAATCGGCGGTGTCGCGGAAGATGTCCAGCAATTGCTCGCGGGCTTCTTTGTCGAACTTGACGTGTGCAGGAATTTGCTCCAACACCACGATGAAACCAGGCTGTGGACCCGACTTGTGCAAGGGGTCGGTCATGCAGTCGTACAAGGCATCGAAATTCTTGCCAAAGTGCGAAGGCAATGTGAATTGCGCACCAATGAGGTCCAGCACATCTTGTTTGCTCTGGGCTTCGGCCAGGTTGGCATACAAAAAGTGGTGGCCCAAACCTTGGGCGGCTTCTTGCAGGTCGCTCACGCGGTAAGCGCGAATCGACTGCACGATGTTCGACCGCACGCCCTTCAGGGGCGTCTCTTGGTCTTGACGTGTCGGCATGTCCATCTCCGTGGTCTTTCTTGAGAACTAAAAAAATCAGGGTCTGTCAACGATCAGGCGAAAACTCGCGTAATGGTCTTCGGTGTAATAACAGGCCTTCGGTTCTGTGGGCACCTGGCCGCCGCAAACGATGCGGCGGGCTCCACGGTGTCGCACGCCGGGCGTCCTGACGGTGTACTCGCGGTAAAACCCCCTGGCCTCACGTGGCAGGAGACGCTCGCGATTGCCAAAAACCGTACCGTCCTTTTCGTAGGGAAAAGGACCACCCTTGCGGATTTTTTCGTAGGTTGTCTGGCCTTCACGGGGCATGTCAGTGACCAACAACGTGGCCTGTGACTGCACCTCTTGGGGTGTGCGTGCCTGCACCAAAATTGTGCATGCCAGCAAAATAAAGCCCATCAGCATGGCGAACCACCACCGACGGGCCAAGGCTTGTTGTGCCACCCTCATGAATACACCTTTCAGGAGCATCCGGGTTTACCCGAAAACTCGAAGGCGCTAGTGTGTATCAAATGCGATAAAAATGCAAGCGAATGCCCATTAAACAGGCAAAGACAGTTTGTTCATTTTTGCTGCATGTGAGTGCACACACCCGTCGAAACGATCACCGCGCGGCGTTGGCGTCCGCCACGGTCAGCGCGGTCATGTTCACAATTCGGCGCACCGTGGTGCTGGGCGTCAAAATGTGCACCGGTTTGGCCGCACCCAACAAGACCGGGCCGACGGCGATGTTGCCGCCTGCCGCTGTTTTGAGCAGGTTGTAGGCGATGTTGGCGGCATCGATGTTGGGCAGAACCAACAAGTTGGCATCACCCACCAGTGTGCTGTTGGGCATGAGGGCCTGGCGTGCTGCAGCATCCAGTGCAACGTCACCGTGCATTTCGCCGTCCACCTCAAGCCAAGGTGCGTTTTGGCGCAACAAGTCCAGCACGTCGCGCATCTTCAAAGCGCTGGGCTGGTCAGATGAGCCGAAATTGGAGTGCGACAGCAGTGCCGCCTTGGGCTCGATGCCAAAACGGCGCATTTCTTCAGCGGCCATGATGGTGAATTCGGCCAATTGTTGGGCGGTGGGGTCGTAGTTGACATGGGTGTCGACCATGAACACCTGACGGCCCGGCAGCATCAAACCGTTCATGCAAGCGAAGGTGTTCACACCTTTGCGCTTGCCAACCACTTGGTCGATGTAATTCAGGTGCATGGGGTTGGTGCCCCAGGTGCCGCAAATCATGCCGTCTACATCGCCTTTGTGCAGCAGCATGGCGCCAATGAGCGACAAACGGCGACGCATTTCAATTTTGGCAATTTGCTCTGTGACGCCCTTGCGCTCGGTCATGCGGTGGTAGGTCTGCCAGAAATCGCGGTAACGGTGATCCATCTCGACGTTGACCACGTCGTAGTCCAGTTCTTCCTTCAGGCGCAGACCGAATTTTTCGATGCGCTCGGCGATCACAGCCGGACGCCCGATCAAGGTCGGACGGGCAATGCCTTCGTCCACCACGATCTGGGCGGCACGCAGCACGCGTTCTTCTTCGCCCTCGCTGTAGGCGATGCGTTTTTTCAGGGCGCGTTTGGCGGCCGTGAAGATAGGCTTCATCATGGTGCCCGAGGCGTACACAAAGCCTTGCAGGCGCTCACGGTAAGCGTCCATGTCGGCAATCGGGCGCGAAGCCACACCGCTTTCCGCTGCAGCCTGGGCCACAGCCGGGGCGATTTTCATCATCAGGCGTGGGTCAAAGGGCTTCGGAATCAGGTATTCGGGGCCAAAGGCCAAAGGCTCGCCCACATAGGCCGCAGCCACCACTTCGCTTTGCTCAGCCTGCGCCAGCTCGGCAATCGCGTGTACCGCGGCGATTTCCATCTCCAGCGTGATGGTGGTCGCGCCGCAATCCAAAGCACCCCGGAAGATATAGGGGAAACACAGGACGTTGTTGACCTGGTTGGGGTAATCGGTGCGGCCTGTGGCCATGATGGCGTCGTCACGCACCGCTTTGACGTCTTCGGGGTTGATTTCGGGGTTGGGGTTGGCCAGCGCAAAAATCAGGGGCTTGGCGGCCATGGACTGGACCATGTCCTGCTTGAGTACACCACCCGCCGACAAGCCCAGGAAAACATCGGCGCCTGCAATCACCTCGCGCAGTGTGCGCTGATCGGTTTTTTGCACAAACTGGATCTTGTCTTCGTCCATCAACTCGGTGCGGCCTTCGTAGACCACGCCCGCCAAGTCGGTGACCCAAATGTTTTCACGCGGGATGCCCAGTTTGACCAACAGCCCCAAGCACGCCAGCGCCGCAGCGCCCGCACCCGAGGTGACCAACTTGATCTTTTTGGGGTCCTTGCCCACGACCTTCAAGCCGTTAAAGATGGCCGCTCCCACCACGATGGCGGTGCCGTGCTGGTCGTCGTGGAAGACCGGAATCTTCATGCGCTCGCGCAGCTTGCGCTCGATGTAGAAGCAATCCGGGGCCTTGATGTCTTCCAGGTTGATGCCACCAAACGTCGGCTCCAGCGAAGCGATGATCTCGACCAACTTGTCGGGGTCTTTTTCGTTGATCTCGATGTCGAACACGTCAATGCCCGAGAACTTCTTGAACAGCACGCCCTTGCCTTCCATGACCGGCTTGCTGGCCAGCGGGCCAATGTCGCCCAAACCCAGCACGGCGGTGCCATTGGTCACCACACCGACCAAGTTGCCACGGCTGGTGTACTTGAAGGCGTTGGCCGGGTCTTTGACGATTTCTTCACAAGGCGCGGCCACACCGGGCGAATAGGCCAGGGCCAGGTCGTGCTGGTTGACCAGTTGTTTGGTTGCCGCAATGGCCACTTTTCCGGGGGTGGGGAACTGGTGGTATTCCAGAGCGGCTTTGCGCAGCTGGGCGCGTTTTTCTTCGGCGAGGACCTTGTTAGTCATTGTTGTGCTCCGTTGTAGGGAAGTGCCATGTGGCCGCTGGGCTTCAGCGATGGGGCTGAAATTAAATGGAATTTGTTAACTTACAAAATGACAGACCGGTGTAAGTTTCATTGTAGTCTCGGGAGGACAAAGATTTGGCCTTTAACCCGGCCACAGCAAGTGAGTTGGCTTTTGACTTTTGCGCACAAATGGCAGAGGTTCAGCGCAAATGCTTCCAGGCTTTGTGTTGCAAGGCCTCGGTCACGCAGGTCGAACGCGACCCGGGCAACACTTGGCAAGTGGCCCCGGCTTGCAAAAAACCGGCTTGTTCCACCGCCAAATAAAAACCAGAGCGCCAGCTTTGCACCATGTCTTTGGCGGCTTGGGCATACCCCATGACGGCATTGAACTTGCCACAGGGCTCGCGCGGCTGCGTCACACGCAAGACCACCTCGCCAAAGTCAAGGCGGTCGCCAATGAAAAGCTCGTGCTCGAGCAGGCCTTGCAGGCTCAGGTTTTCGCCCAAATAACCTGGGGCCAAGGGTTCTTCAAACATCGTGGCGCCATGCAACTGGCGCTGCGCTTGCCACCATGCCAAATGCTCCGACGGCAAGGCATACACCGCTTTGCTCAGGCCCCCATGCACCGACAAATCGGCTTGTTCGTCACCCGCCAGGCCCAAAACGCCCACCTCGATGGGGCCAGACACGGTGGTTTTGCCAATGGCCGACACCAGCTTGCGCCCGCCCACCATCAGGGGGTGAATCCGGCCTGTC
>JAKFXJ010000167.1 GCA_021731425.1 Limnohabitans sp.
GGACGTCTCGCACCACGTCATTGAGGCGATTTACCACCAATACTACGAAGAGCCGCGCTACCGCCCGAACGTCATCACCGCCCAACGGCTGGCCGGTGGCGTGGTCGGCAAAAAAGTCGGCGAAGGCTTCTACAAATACGTGAATGGCGCTGCACAAGTGCCCGCCGAGCCGCCCGTGCCCGTGGTGGAGAACACCCCACCCGTCTGGGTCTCGCCCCGCGCCACCCGCCGCATGGAGCTGCTGCAGCTGCTCAAGGACCTGGGCGCCAAAATCGAAACCGGTGCCTCGCCCTCGCCCGAGGCACTGACCCTTGTGGCCCCGCTGGGTTTTGACATCACCACCGTGGCCGTGGTCGAGCGCCTCGACCCAGCCCGCACCGTGGGCATCGACATGCTGTTTGTGGATGCGTCCACCAAACGCCGTGTGCTGGCCACCAACCCGGCCACGCGTGCCGACATGCGCGACGCAGCGCACGCCCTGTTTGCCCGCGACGGCAAAGCCGTCTCGGTGATCCGTGACAGCGGTGGTTTTGTGACGCAGCGCGTGGTAGCGACCATCGTCAACATCGCCTCCGATATTTGCCAACAGCGCATCTGCAGCCCGCAAGACTTGGAAACCGCCGTCACCCTGGGCCTGGCCTATCCCATGGGCCCACTGGCCATGGGCAATCGCTTAGGGCCTGACAGCATTTTGGAAGTGCTGTTCAACCTGCAAACGGTCTATGGCGATCCACGCTATCGCCCCAGCCCCTGGTTGCGTCGCCGCGGCGCCATTGGCCTGTCTTTGATGCACACCGAGGAATAATGACTTTGCGGGACAGATCTTTAGCTCTGTCCCCAACTGCTTAAAAAATATGACTGCCCAACTGCTCAGCACCAGCGAAGGCCAGACTTTGGTCTTGACCCTCAGCAACCCGGAGTTTCGCAACGCCCTCGGGCCCGAGATGTACGCCGCCGGGGTCGAAGCGCTGAGCGTGGCCGAGTCCAGCGCCGATGTGCGCAGTGTTGTGATCACCGGGGCGAACGGCATCTTCAGCGCAGGCGGCAATTTGCAGCGTCTGCAAAACAACCGCCAGTTGCCGCCCGAGCACCAAGCCCAAAGCATCGAAGGCCTGCACAACTGGATCGAAGCGATTCGCACATTTCCCAAGCCCGTGATCGCAGCCGTCGAAGGACCTGCTGCTGGTGCCGGTTTTTCGCTGGCCCTGGCTTGCGACATGATCGTGGCCGCACGCAACAGCGTGTTTGTGATGGCCTATAGCTCGATTGCTTTGTCGCCCGATGGCGGCGGCAGCTGGAGCCTTTCGCGTGCCGTGCCGCGCCAGCTGGCCACCGAACTGCTGATGTGTGGTGAGCGCATCGGTGCCGAGCGGCTGCAGCAATTGGGTGTGGTCAATCGCCTCGCGGATGCTGGCCAAGCCTTGCAGCAAGCCCTTGAACTGTGCGAACAGCTCAACGCCCGTGCACCCAACGCGCTGGCCAGCATCAAAGAGCTGCTCAGCGACGCGGACGGCAGCAGCCTGAATGCTCAGCTGGCACGCGAGCGCAATGCGTTTGTCAAAAATCTGCACCACCCCAATGCCGGTATTGGCATTGGTGCGTTTTTGAACAAGCAAAAACCCGAATACGAATAAACCGACTGGTCCCCCAGGCGACAAAAAAACAATCATCAGTCACTCAAAGGACAGAGCATGGACGAACCGATTCTGACAATGGAGGAACGAGAGGCGATCAACAGTGGTCGCTGGTTCTCAAGCCTTTCACCTTCACTTCGACACGACATACTTCGATGCGCTTACGTCAAACGTCACAAGGACGGCGATATGCTCGCTGCGCGGGGAGATCCGCCCGAGCAGTGGATCGCTTGCGCCAAAGGCGCGGTGCGTGTGAGCTCAACGTCGGTGTCGGGCAAGCAGATCACCTTGACCTATGTAGAGCCGGGCATCTGGTTTGGCGATGTGTCGATCTTCGACGGGGATCGCCGCACACACGACTGTTATGCACATGGCGAAACAACCACGCTCAACGTGGCCAAGGCCGACTTCAAGAAAATCCTGACGCAGCACGTCGAGTTTTACGACGCCATGCTGCGCTTGCATGCACGGCGCATTCGCCAGCTCTACGGCTTGGTGGAAGACCTCAACACCCTGCCCTTGCGGGCTCGGCTGGCCAAACAACTCAACCACTTGCTGCGCAGCTACGGCGTGCCCAGTTTGTCGGACGCCAAGGCGATTCGCATCAGCTTACAACTGGCGCAGGAAGAACTGGCCCAGCTGCTGGGTGCCTCGCGCCAGCGGGTCAACCAGGAACTCAAGCAGATGGAGCGCGAGCAAATCATCCGCATCGAGCCCGGTGGTTTGGTGGTGCTGGACCGCGACGCGCTGCTGATGATCGTGAACGCGGACCACTGACACACCCCAGCAACCTTGCCTTGCCGCTGATGGCGGCAGCCACTGATTTTCGACGGGAAACCCCATGAGTGCTTTTGACCATTTCGTGGGGACCCGGCCTGTCACCGGCACCCACGCCTTCGACATCCCAGCCCTGGAAGCCTGGCTCAGCGCCCGGCTTCCCGGTTTTGTGGGCCCCTTGAGCGTGGAAATGTTCAAGGGCGGGCAATCCAACCCCACCTACAAGCTCATCACCCCATCACGTCAATACGTGATGCGGGCCAAGCCCGGCCCAGTGGCTAAGCTGCTGCCTTCCGCACACGCCATTGAGCGCGAATTTGCCGTCATGCAAGGCCTGCACGGCACCGATGTGCCTGTGGCCCAGATGCATGTACTGTGTGACGACGAGTCGGTGATCGGTCGTGCGTTTTACGTCATGGAGTTCGTGCAAGGTCGTGTGCTTTGGGACCAGTCCCTGCCCGGCATGACGCCTGCTGAACGCGGTGCGATTTACGACGAAATGAACCGCGTGCTGGCCGCATTGCACAAGGTCGATGTGGCCAAACAAGGCCTGTCGAGCTACGGCAAACCCGGCAATTACATCGAGCGCCAAATTGGCCGCTGGAGCAAGCAGTACGCCGCCTCCGTCACCCAGCCCATCCCCGAGATGGACCAGCTGATCGAATGGCTTCCGAAAAACATTCCGGACAGCGCCAAGGACGAATCGTTGGTTGGCATCGTGCACGGCGACTACCGCCTGGACAACCTGATGTTCCACCCCACAGAAGCCCGCGTGCTTGCGGTACTCGACTGGGAGTTGTCCACCTTGGGTCACCCGCTGGCCGACTTCAGCTACCACTGCATGGCTTGGCACATCAGCCCCGGCACCTTCCGCGGCATTGGTGGGTTGGACCTGGCTGCTTTGGGCATCCCGTCCGAGGCCGAGTACATCCGCCGCTATTGCGAGCGCACCGGATTCACCACCCCTGAAGCGCTGGCCAAAGACTGGAATTTTTACCTCGCGTACAACATGTTCCGCATCGCGGCCATTTTGCAAGGCATTGCCAAACGTGTCGAAGACGGCACTGCGTCCAGCGAACAAGCCAAAACCTCCGGCGCGGGGGCACGCCCCATGGCCGAACTGGCTTGGCGTTTTGCGCGTCAAGCCTGAAACTTTTTACAAACCGAACCACAACCCCAGGAGAGAGACCATGGATTTTGAATACACCCCCAAGGTCAAGGACATGCAGGCCCGTTTGTTGGCCTTCATGGACGAGCACATTTACCCCAACGAGGCGCGGTTCTTTGAAGAAATCGCCGAAAACCGCGCCAAAGGCAATGCCTGGGTGCCGACCAAAATCGTCGAGGAACTCAAGCCCAAGGCACGTGCTGCCGGTTTGTGGAACCTGTTTTTGCCCAAGTCCACCCGGGCACCCCAAGGCCTGTCCAACCTCGAATACGCGCCACTGTGCGAGATCATGGGCCGCGTGCCTTTTGCTGCTGAAATCTTCAACTGCTCAGCGCCCGACACCGGCAACATGGAAACGCTGGAGCGCTACGCCAGCGAGGCCATCAAGGACCGCTGGATGGAGCCATTGCTCAAGGGCGAAATCCGCTCTGCATTCCTGATGACCGAGCCCGATGTGGCCTCGTCGGACGCGACCAACATCGAGTGCGAGATCCGTCGCGACGGCAATGATTACGTCATCAACGGCCGCAAGTGGTGGTCGTCTGGCGCGGGTGACCCACGCTGCGAGGTCTACATTGTCATGGGCAAAACCAACCCCGACGCGGGCCGCCATGAGCAGCAGTCCATGATCGTGGTGCCTGCCAACACGCCCGGCATCACCGTGGTGCGTGCCCTGTCGGTGTTTGGTTACGACGACGCGCCACATGGCCATATGGAGGTCGTGCTCAAGAACGTGCGTGTGCCCGTCGAGAATATTTTGCTGGGCGAAGGCCGTGGCTTTGAAATCGCCCAAGGCCGCTTGGGACCTGGCCGCATCCACCATTGCATGCGCACCATCGGCATCGCTGAACGTGCCCTGGAGTTGATGTGCAAACGGCTGAATGAGCGCGTGGCCTTTGGCCGCGAAGTGGCCCGCCAGACCGTGTGGCAAGAGCGCATCGCCGAGTCGCGTTGCATGATCGAGCAAGCCCGCCTGCTCACGCTCAAAGCCGCTTACATGATGGACACCGTGGGCAACAAGGTCGCCAAGGCCGAGATCGCCATGATCAAGATCGTGGCCCCCAACATGGCCTGCCAGATCATCGACTGGGCCATTCAAGCCCACGGCGGTGGCGGTGTGTCGCAAGACTTCCCGTTGGCCTATGCCTATGCCCACCAGCGCACCCTGCGCCTGGCCGACGGCCCGGACGAGGTGCACCGCAACTCGCTGGCCAAGCTTGAGTTGGCCAAGCAATTGGCTTTGCCCGGTGATTTGGGCATGCCCATCACCCGCGGCAGCTGACCGCTTGGGCGGCATCCCCGGCAGCGCCTTCAGAGCCGCTGCCGGGTCTTCAGGCCACTTGACTTGGCCTGGCCTGGCTTCAGTGCACCGAGCCCGCAGGCAAATCGGGCGGTAAACCGGTAAACAGGCCCGCCGCATCCACCGGATCAAACCGGTACTGCGCACCGCAAAAGTCGCACCCCACTTCCACTTGACCTTGCTCGGCGATGATGCCCTCGACCTCTTCGGAGCCGAGGCTGCGGATCATATTGCCCACACGCTCGCGGTTGCATCGGCAGGCAAAGCGGGGACCCGTCTCGCCGATGAAGGGCTCAAATCGAGCCAGCGGCTCTTCCCAATACAAACGGTGCAAGATGGTTTCGGCGTCCAAGCCCAGCAGTTCTTCTCGCTTGAGGCTCTTGGTCAAAATCGAGATGCGGCTGAAGTCTTCGCTCTGACCGAGCACCGACTCGCGCAGGAGCGAATCGGTTTTTCCGGCCAGGTTGCCTTCGCCTTCGATGGGCAAACGCTGGATCAGCAAGCCCGCGGCCACCTTGTCGTCGGCCGCCAGCACCATCACCGTGTCGAGTTGCTCAGACTGCAGCATGTAGTGCTCCAGCACTTCGCTGATGTTTTCGAGTTTTTCGCCCCGGTCACCAAACAGCGGCACCACGCCTTGGTAAGGCTGCTGGCCCGGCAAACGGTCTTGAGGGTCCAAGGTGATGGCGCAGCGCCCTTCGTTGTTCACGTTCACCATCTGGCTCAGGGTGGCGTTGTCGGCCACCTCGCCCACTTGGGTGCAAGTCGCCCGCAGGCTCAAATCGGGTTGCACCTCGACCACACCCAACTTGACCGGGCCGTCGCCAAAAATCTGCAGCACCAAAGCGCCATTGAACTTGATGTTGCCCTGCATCAGAACGCCTGCCGCAGCCATCTCGCCCAGCAACTGGCGCACAGGTGCCGGGTAAGCGCCGGTTTCGGAGTTGGCGGCGCGACGCGCCAAGATGTCTTGCCAGGCATCGGTCAGGCGCACCAGCATGCCGCGCACCGGCAGGCCTTCGAAAATGAATTTATGGAGTTCGGACAAAGTGCAATCAACAGCCCCGTGGGGCCGATCCTCAAAAGTTAAAAAGCGTTAGGACTGGCCAAAAAATCAGCCAAAGTGTCAGCTGATTTTTTTCAGACCCGCCTTGAAGCGGCGGGCGTTCTCGACGTAATGTTTGGCGCTTTGACGGAGACCTTCGATCTGCTCGGGGCTGAGTTCGCGCACCACCTTGGCAGGCGTGCCCATGATCATCGAGCCGTCGGGGAATTCCTTGCCCTCGGTCACGAGCGAGCCGGCACCCACCAGGCAGTTCTTGCCAATCTTCGCGCCATTCAGCACCACCGCGCCAATGCCAATCAGCGACTCGTCGCCAATCGTACAGCCGTGCAGCATGACCATGTGGCCCACCGTAACGTGTTTGCCGACCTTGATCGGTTTGCCGTGGTCGGCGTGCATGACGCTGCCGTCCTGGATGTTGCTGCCCTCGCCGATCTCAATCGTCTCGGTGTCGCCGCGAACCGTCACACCAAACCAAATGCTGGCATCGGCCGCGATTTTGACCGCGCCCATGACCTGCGCGTTGTCGGCCACCCAGGCTGTCTCGGCGAGTTCGGGGGTTTGATCATCGAGTTGGTAAAGGGCCAAGGCAGTCTCCTGAAGGTCGGGTTTTCTTAAAACCTACAATTGTAGGGAAGCCCGCAACCTGGCGTGGGCGCTGCCAGCGATCACCATGCACACCCTGCGCTCCGCTGCCCTGATCCCTTGGGCACAAAACGACCCAAATCTGAAAGCCCAGGCCACTTTGGCATTGGACCTGAGCCTGCCCGTGGGCATGCTCGACAGCCTGAGCGCCCCCACTGCAGGCCCCGGCCGCGCCGCCCGCCCGGTGCTGGTGCCACACACGCAGCTCAAAGCCAAATCCATGGCCACCCCAGAGGGCCGGGCAATGCTGGTGCATTCGATTGCGCACATCGAGCTCAACGCCATCGACCTGGCACTCGACGTTGTCTGGCGCTTTGCAGGCATGCCCGAGGCTTTTTACACCGACTGGGTGCGCATTGCCCAGGAAGAGGCCAAACACTTCAGCCTGCTGCGCCAGCATTTGCTGGACTTGGGTTTTGACTACGGCGACTTTCTCGCCCACAACACTTTGTGGGACATGGCCGAGCGCACCCAGGGCGACATCCTGGCCCGCATCGGCATCGTGCCGCGCACCATGGAAGCGCGGGGTCTGGACGCCTCACCCGGCGTCAAAAACAAACTGGTCAGTGTGGGTGACCACCGTGCGGGCGAGATCCTGGACATCATTTTGGAAGACGAAATCGGCCATGTGGCCGCAGGCAACCGCTGGTACCGCTATCTGTGCGAACAGCGCGGCCTCGAGCCCGTGCGCACCTACGCCGAATTGATCGCGCAATACGATGCCCCTAAACTGCGCCCGCCCTTCAACATGGCGGCGCGGCGCTTGGCAGGGTTTGAAGACGCGGAATTGGCAGCCCTGAGCTAACCCCGAGGGTGGTGCTGCACATGCAGCGTCTTGAGCCGCTCACGCGCCACATGGGTGTAGATGGTGGTGGTGGAGATGTCGGCGTGGCCTAGCAGCATTTGCACCGCCCTCAAATCGGCCCCGTGGTTGAGCAAATGGGTGGCAAAGGCGTGGCGCAAGGTGTGTGGTGACAAAGGCGCGGTGATGCCTGCGTCGATGGCGTAGCGCTTGACCAGGCTCCAGAACATAACGCGCGACATGGCGGTGCCCGGTGTGCTGCCACTGGTGGTCACAAACAGGTCTTCGGTCTGGCGCTGGCCCAGCATGGCCGGTCTGGCTTGGCCCATGTAGCGCTGCAACCATTCACGCGCTTCTTCACCAAAAGGCACCAAGCGCTCTTTGCTGCCTTTGCCCATGATGCGCAGCACGCCTTCATTGAGCGACACATGCAAAGTTTTGAGGGTGACCAACTCGCTCACCCGCAGACCACTGGCATACATCAGCTCCAGCATGGCGCGGTCACGCAAGCCCAGATGCGTGGCCACGTCGGGTGCGGACAACAGCGCATCGACCTGCGCCTCGCCCAAGGTTTTGGGCACTCGCAAAGCCTGTTTGGCCGCCAGCATGCGCAAAGTGGGATCGGTTTGGATGAGGCGCTCGCGCAAGGCCCATCTGAAAAAGCGCTTGAACACCGTGAGGCGGCGGTTGGCCGATGTGGCCTTGGTCTGGCCATGCCTCTCGGCAAAGTAGGCCTGCAGGTGGTGTTCTTGGGTCGCCTCCAGCGCCAGCCTGTGCGTCAAAAACAACCAGGTGGCGTAGAGGGACAAATCCAGACGGTAGGCCGCCAAGGTGTTGGCGGCCAGTCCGTCCTCCAGCCAGAGGGCCTCGGCAAATCGGTCGATGGCGCTCTGGCTGGCCTCGTGCATGGACTAAAGATCAGTCCAGCTTGAGTTTTTGCTGGTCCACGACTTTCTTGTACACCTCGAACTCGGCCTTGATCTGGGCCGTGAACTCTTCAGGCGTGTTGGCCACCACCAATGAGCCGGTGTCGTTGATGCGCTTGCTCACACCGGGTTCTTGAAGGGCTTTTTTCACGCCCGCGCTGATTTTGTCTACCACCTCTTTGGGCAAGTTCTTGGGGCCCAAGATGCCGTAGTAAGCCATGCGGTTGACGGGCTCCAAACCCACATCCTTGAAGGTGGGCGTATTGGGCAGTTGCGCCAAGCGCTGGGGCGCGGCCACCACGATGGGCACCAAACGGCCCGACTGAATGAAGGGCAGCGCCGAAGGCAGGTTGTCAAAAATGATTGGTACCTGACCGGCCACGGTGTCGTTCAGGGCCGGCCCCGCGCCGCGGTAAGGGATGTGGGTGATGAACACACCCGTCAAGCTCTTCCACAATTCGGTTTGCAGGTGGCCAATACCGCCCGTGCCCGATGAGGCGTAGGAGTATTTGCCGGGGTTCTTCTTCAACTCGGCGACA
>JAKFXJ010000242.1 GCA_021731425.1 Limnohabitans sp.
GGTAATACTGGGCCGAGAACAGCACCAGTTGCCGCCAGGCGTCACCCAGCGGGGGCAGATCTTGCAGCACGCTGGAGACATCGCGCACCGATGAAGGCGGCAAGTCCGGTGCCGCTGAGGACACCGACCACACCACGCCCAACAAGTCGCGCTGCCCCAGCGGCACCCGCACCAGTTGCCCTGGTTGCAGGGCATGTTGGCTGCGGTAGCTCAGCAGTCCGCCCACCTGGCTGTGGGCAGGTGTTTGAACGGCAATTTCAATCCAAAGTGGTTCAGTCAGGGTCAATGTGATTCGAACAAATTTAGAAATTTTGATGGTTAGGTGAAGTCTTGAAAACGGGGCTAAGTGCTTGATTTCTAAGTGCTTTGCGGGTCATCCAGAAAATCTGTGGATAACTTTGTTGAAAACTCGTCACCAAGGCCGCGAAAGCCTTAAAAATCAAGGCTTTTGCTGGATTGCTCACCAGATGGGCATTGAAAAATACTTCAATAAAATCAACGACTTAGATCCAACCCGTGTCGGACTGTTTGATAAGGGAGTGGTGAAATTTCCAAAAGTCGAAGAACCAAATTTTGTGCATAAGTCAAGAGGACAAGCCGATTTTTTTTGAAATAAATCCAACTTGTTTGTTGTTTTTATGCCAGCTGAGGCCTTCGGTTTTCAGACGCCCTGGCGCAGCTTGCGCGAATGGCTGTGCACCGCCTCCACCAGCGCCGTCACATGCTCGGGCGGGGTGTATTGGCTGATGCCGTGGCCCAGGTTGAAGATGTGTGTCGGGCCTGTGGTTGAGCGGTCGGTGTGCGGTTGGCCAAAGCTGTCCAGCACCCGGTGCACCTCTGTCGCGATCTGTGCGGGCGGGGCAAACAAGATGTTCGGGTCGATGTTGCCTTGCAGCGCTTTGCCGGGGCCGCCGACTTGGCCACCCACCATGGCGCGGGCACGGCCCAGGTTCATGGTCCAGTCCAGGCCCAGTACGTCGCAGTTCAGGCCCGCCATCTCGGGCAGCCACAGGCCGCCACCTTTGGTGAAGACGATGCTGGGGATGCGTTGGCCGTTGTGCTCGGTCTTGAGTTGTGAGAGTACGCGTGCGGTGTAGGCCATGCTGAATTGCTGGAAAGCGCCATCGGCGAGCACGCCGCCCCAGCTGTCAAAGATCATGGCCGCTTGGGCGCCCGCTTCGATTTGGGTGTTCAAGTACAGGGCCACAGCATCGGCGTTGACTTCCAGGATGCGGTGCATCAGGTCCGGGCGGCTGTACATCAGAGTCTTCACATGCCGGTAGTCGTCAGAGCCCGCGCCTTCAACCATGTAGCAAGCCAGCGTCCAAGGGCTGCCCGAAAAACCGATGAGGGGCACTCGGCCGTTGAGTGCCTTGCGAATCGACGTCACCGCATCGAACACGTAGCGCAGCTTGTTCATGTCGGGCACGGCGAGCTCGGCCACAGCGGCTTCGTCGCGCACATTCTTGGCAAAGCGCGGGCCTTCACCTTGTGCAAACGACAGGCCCAGGCCCATGGCGTCTGGCACGGTGAGGATGTCGCTGAACAAGATGGAGGCGTCGAGTGGGTAGCGGTCCAGCGGCTGAAGCGTCACTTCGGTGGCGTAATCCACGTTGGTGGCCAGGCCCATGAAGCTGCCGGCCTTGGCGCGGGTGGCGCAGTACTCGGGCAGGTAGCGCCCGGCTTGGCGCATGAGCCAGACGGGGGTGTGGTCGGTGGCCTGGCGCAGGCAAGCACGCAGGAAGGTGTCGTTTTGAAGGGGGGCAAAAGAGCTCATGCCCTTATTGTGGCAGGCCGCGAATGCAGATCTACAGCTCTTTGAGGGCCATCCGCATCACGGCTGCGCTTCAACAGGGGCTTAACGGGCCGGTAGGCCTTGAAGGGCGCTTTGCACTTCGGCCACTCTGGGCAGCTCCGACAAGAGCACGGGAGCACGGCCGGGGGTGTACAAGGCATAGACCGGCACGCCGCTGCGGCCCAGTGCTGTCAGGGCTTGCGTGATCGCTGGGTCGCGCCGTGTCCAGTCGGCCCGCATCAACACCACTTGCCTGGCCGCAAAGTCGCCCAACACGCGGGCATCGGCCAGCGTGGTTTTTTTGTTGTACTGGCAAGTCACGCACCAAGCGGCAGTGAAGTCCACAAACACCGGGCGGCCTGCGGCCAGCTGGGCTTGCACAGCCGCTTCAGACCAAGGCTGCCAAGTGGCCGCGTTGGCGCTGGACAAGGTGCCGGGCGCAGCTTGGCTGGCGCTGGTGTTGCTGGCAAGTGGCTCAGCAGGTGCTTCTCGCAAAGCCTGCGGCAACCAAGTGCTGCCCATCCACAGCAAAGTGGCCAGGGCCAAGCCGCTCAAGACCCAACGCGTGCGGCCGCTCAGGCCCAGCGCCCACACCAGCCAGGCGACCGTGAGCAGCCCAGCCAGCAGGCTGCTCGCCCCGTCGATGCCGGTTTGTTGACCCAACACCCACAGCAGCCAAATGACGGTGGCAAACATCGGAAACGCCATGGCTTGGCGGAAAGTTTCCATCCAGGCCCCGGGGCGCGGCAGGGCGCGGGCGATGCCCGGCCACCAGCTGGCCGCCAAATAGGGTACAGCCATGCCCACACCCATGGCAGCAAAGACCAGCAGCGCTTGCCAGACGGGCAGCGCAATCGCCAGGCCAAGCGAGGCCCCCATGAAGGGCGCAGTGCAGGGCGAAGCCACAGCCACGGCCAATACACCCGACAAACCGGCGTTCACCGTGGGGTGACGGCTTTGCAGCGTGGCCAGGCTGCTGGGCAGCATCTGCCCAAATTCAAAAACACCCGCCAGGTTCAGGCCCAGCAGGGTGAACAAAAGGGCCAAGCCCGCCACCACCGGCGGCGATTGCAATTGAAACCCCCAGCCCAGTTGCTCGCCCGCAGCCCGCAGGCCCAGCATCAGGCCGCCCAGCAGCATGAACGACAGCACCACACCCACGGTGTAGGCCACGCCTGCCGCGCGGTGTTGCGACTGTGAGGTGTCGGCTTGCGCAAAACCGATCACTTTG
Organism: Limnohabitans sp.; assembly: GCA_021731425.1. GTDB lineage: Bacteria > Pseudomonadota > Gammaproteobacteria > Burkholderiales > Burkholderiaceae_C > Limnohabitans_A. The sequence goes on from JAKFXJ010000242.1 coordinate 3,027, forward strand.
ATGGCCAGCACCGGGAACACGCAGGGCATGAGGTTGAGCAAGAACCCGCCAACCAAGGCCCCCAAAACGGCCAGCGTGAGGCCCAAAGCGGTGGTGGAGGAGGCGGTGGGCTTTTGAGCCGCGCTGGCGTTGGCGTTGTCGGCCAGCGCTTTGGCCAAGGCGGGTGAAATCTCAGCGGGCGCAGCTTGGGCCAGCGCGGGCCAAGTGCCTTGCACGGGCGTTTCGATTTCAAAAGCTGGGGCTTTGGGGGCAGATTCGGGCCCCACCGCGATCACCCAGCGCATCGATGTTGGGCTGTCGCCACGTTCTTCAGACACCGGAATCTGGGCGCTCCAAACTGCGCCTTGCCAACTTTGTGTCCAGTCTTTGCCCTGCACCGCCGCGTTGTGCACCACATTGGGGGTGACCGGGAAGGCGCTCAAAGTCTGGCCACGCCAGCCTAAAGGCAGGCCGTGCACGCGCAGGTTGATGTGCTTAGCGTCAGCGGACAAGCTCGCTTGGCCGCCCGTGATCCAAGTGCCGCCTTGTTGCAGCTGTGCCATCGGCTTGGTGCTGAGCTTTTGTGCCGCTTCAAACCCTGCCGCGTGGGTTTTTTGGGGCGCGGCAGAGCTCAGCTTCAAGCTGAAGCGGCCTTCTTGGGGGATGCACTCTTGGCGGCACACCAGCCATTCGGCCTGCAAGCCCAGGGTCAGCGGCCCACTGTCCGGGGAGCGGAAGTCCGCCCCCACCGTCACGGGTACGGTCAGCAGCAAACGGCCTTCGTAGCCATAGTTGGCCAAAGTGCCGATGGGGATCTTTTTGGGCAGTGGCCACGCAATCTCACCCGCTTGCAAGCCTGCAGGCAGCTGCCACTGCAGCCGCGTGGGCAGGCCCGAGTCGCCGGGGTTTTGCCAATAGGTGTGCCAGTGCGGCTGGTGCTCGATCTGCAGGCCCAACCAAAACGTTTGTCCGGCGCGAATGCCCTCGGGGGCGTGCACGAGCATTTCGGCCCGCACCTGTTCGGTGTTGACCACATGGCTGTCACCGCTGAGCAAGGCGGCCGTGCCTGAGGTGCTGGCGGGGGCGGATTTGTTCGAAAACAACGTGCCGGTCTGAGCCTGGCCGGACAGGGGTGTCAACAACAGGGCGCTCAGGCCCAGCCCCACCAGACCCAAGCCCCAGCTTTGAACAGTGGCCCAGCCACGCGAGAACACGGAAACTTTCACGCCAATCCTTCTTTCTGGTCCCCAACGCCTCGTGTGGGGACTCTTCATCACAGTGCGAAAGGCACTGTACACGCCCGGGCTCCATTAAGATGCCGAACATGCAAAACCCTTCGCGTTTTTGGGCCGACTGGACCACCCTCGATTTTCAGGCCTTGGCATCAGGTCGTGGCATCGATCGGGCCATCGCCATCTTGCCCGTTGCGGCCACCGAGCAACATGGCCCGCACCTGCCGCTGTCGGTGGACACCGAATTGGTCAACGGCGTGGTGGTGGCTTGCTTGCCGCACTTGCCTGCCGATTTGCCCGCTTTGTTTTTGCCCACCCAAACGGTGGGCCTGAGCCCTGAGCATGCGCGTTTTGCAGGCACCTTGACGCTCAAGGCCGAAACCGTGATTCGTTTGTGGACCGATATTGGCGAGTCGGTGGCGGCCAGCGGTGTGAAAAAGTTGGTGCTGCTCAACGCGCACGGCGGGCAAGTGAGTGTGATGGACATCGTGGCGCGGGATTTACGGGCCCGCTTGGGCATGTTGGTCTACAGCGTGAGTTGGTTCAATTTGCCGCTGCGCGATGCGCAAGGCGCTGACGTGAACGCCTTGTTTCCGCCCGAAGAGCACCGCTTTGGTGTGCACGCGGGGGACACCGAAACCTCGATGATGCTGGCGCTGCACCCTGAGCGCGTGCGCATGGACTTGGCGCAAAACTTCCGATCTACCTCGCAAGACCGCGCTGAGCGCTTTGCCATTTTGGGCAACGGCAAAAGCGCCAAGTTGGGCTGGCAAATGCAGGACTACAACCGCCACGGCGCGGCGGGTAACGCCTTGGCCGCCACTGCCGAAAAAGGTCAAGCTTTGTTGGATGCTTCGGGCCGGGCCTTGGCGCAGTTGTTGGGTGAAATGGACCAGTTGCCGCCTGACACACTCACCGACCAAGTGGGCTGAGCCCACGCTGTTCGATCTTCAGAAGCGGGGCAGCACCAGGTCGCAGTGCTCGCGGCTCACGTTTTTGGGGTATTCGCGGGTGGTGTCGATGCAGCCGCCTTCGGCATAAACACCTTTGGGATCGCGCATGCGCAGCATGCGCTCCAGCACACGGGCACGGGCTTCGGGGTCGGCCTCGGTTTGTGCCACCAGGTGTTCCACCACCGTTTCGTCCATCTGCAGCTCGCCTTGGGCATCGGTGAAGACACCGTCTTTCCAGTGGAAGATTTCAATGGCTTTGGATTCGAGCGTGAAAGGTGCGTCCCGCTTCCAGAAGTTGCTGAACAGGCCGCCGCCCATGTACATGACCCAAGAGCCTTCGTAGCCGGTCACATCGGCGGAGCGCTCGTCGGGGTTGCGAAACCACAGCCGGTCCCCCGGGACATAAAAACGGGCGGGCAGGGGTGCCTCCATGCTGCCGTACTCGATGAGGAACACCTCGTGGAACTGGCCCGAGCGCACCGCGTGGCGTTCGTTGAGCTGTTGCAACTCGGCTAACAATGCGGGGTGGTGCGTCTGCAACTCTTGTGCGATGCCCAGCAAGATCACGTATTCGGTGGCGCGGTAGCACGAGAAGTCGTACAGCTTGCCAGTGGCCTCGGGTTGGGTAGCGGCAATCAGGGCGTTGATCAAGGGGCGGCCCGGCTTGAGGATGAAACCGGGTTCTTCTTCGTAGTGCCAATCGGCCTCGGGGCGCTCGGCCGCTTCGGTTTTGAAGGCCAGCGCGGTCAATCGTGCGGCCAAGGCCATGTTGCGCCTGACCCGAACATGCGACTTGAGCGCCTCCAGGTCATGGAACACAAAGCGATGCGGCGAGCCCAGCAGGGCCACCCAGATCTCACGCTCCAAAGCCCAGGCCTCGTCGGTGTGTTTGGTGTGGTCAGTTGGGTCGGCGTCCTTCAAGCTCAGGATCAGATTCAGGCTGTTGTGCCCGGGCATGTGGGTTTGCTGGAATTCGGGCCGCAAGCTGGCCATCAAGGCCACCGTGCCGTCTTCCAGGGGCACGCCGAGGGTCTGAACTGCCGACTCAAGGCCCCATTGCCGAAGGTCCGCGCTCAGTTGTGCACCCAGGCGATCGGCCTGATCGGCAGGTGTGTGGGAGAGCTCAATGCCGCCTTCCAGTGTCTGGAGGGCAAGCCAGGCGGTCGAACAATTCATGCCACCTATTTTGCCCCTGACTTTGCAAGGTTTTTCCTAGGGATTACACCCAATTTTCATAGGGAAATTCAGCGTTTTAAGCGAAGGTGATCCAGTCTTTGTAGGCGTCGCTGTCCAGGTGAGGCAGGGTGTTGTAGGTCAGCAGCATGTGACGCTTGGGTGTGAACACGAACTCGGTCAGCGCCGTGTTGCGGATGCGCAGGTTCAGCTCGATGGTGGTCTCGGGCGGTGTACCCAGCACGCGGCCTACAGCGGTGGAGATAGGGCCGCCGCTGGAGACAATCATCACGTCTCCCGTGTGGTTTTGCCGCACATGGTCGAGCGCGGCCTCGATGCCGCCCACAAAGTCGGCGTAGCTGGTCATGTCACGCGGCTGGGTGCGCCCGGCCATCCAGGCCTGCAGCGCGTCGCGCAGCAGCCTGAAGTGGTTGCGGTACAGCTCGGGCGTGTCGGGTTTGGCCAGTGGTTCGGGGTGGATGGATTCGATCAGCGCGTGGCTGTCGTATTCGTTCAAGCCTGGCCAGATTGCTGGGGTGTGCGGCAGGCCCGCGCCTTCGGCAATGCCTTCCCAGGTTTGGCGGTGGCGCTTCAAGCTGCCCATGAGCACTGCTTCGATCGGCTTGCCCTGCAGTTTGGGCCGCAAATACTCACCCAAGCGCACGGCCTGTTGGCGGCCCAGAGGGCTGAGTTGATCGTAGTCATCGGCCCCAAAAGAGGCTTGTCCGTGGCGGACCAAATAGAGTGTTCCCATGGTGGGGATTCTGTGCGGGGAGGTCTGCAGTCTTTGTCCCACGAGCGACGGCCAGAATTTGGCGTCGCCGTTGGCGAGTGCGCATGGCTCAGAAGTGCTTTTTCAAGACGCTGCAAAGCATATCGGTGTCCACATTTCCGCCGCACAGGGTGGTGCCGACCTGCAGGCCTTTGAGCTGGTCTTTGTCTGCCCAAGCGGCGGCAAAGCTGGCGGCACCCGCGCCTTCGGCCAGGTTGTGCGTGTCGGTGTACAGGTCGCGCATGGCCTGTGCAACTTGTGTGTCGTTGACCTGCACCACACGGTCCAATCCCGCTTGCAGGATGGCCAGCGCTTGCGGGTCAGCGCGGCGCACGGCCATGCCGTCGGCCAGTGTGGTGCTGACCGGGGCTTCCACCACGCAGCCTGCTGCCATCGAGTCGGCGTAGGTGGTGGCATGGGCACTCACGACACCGACCACTTTGACAGCGTGCCCCAAGGCGTGTTTGGCCGCCAAGGCGGCGCAGGCACCAGAGCCCAGTCCGATGGGCACATACAAGACGTCGAGTGCTGGGACAGCCCGCAAAAACTCGACCCATGCGGTCGCAACGCCCAGCACCAGTGCGGGGTGGTAGCTGGGAACCATGTGGGCGCCGCTTTCTAGGGCGAGGGCTTGGGCGTGTTCGCGGGCGTCTTGGAAGTCGTCACCATGCTCCACCAAACGAGCGCCCAAGGCCCGCATGGCGGTGTTCTTTTCGATGGAGTTACCCCTCGGGACCACGATGGTGCAGGCGACGCCGTGCCGTGCTGCGGCGTAGGCAATGCTCTGGCCGTGGTTGCCTCGGGTGGCGCTGATGACTTCTTGGGGCAAACGCTGGGTGTTGCGCAAGTGTTCGAAATACGTCAAACCGCCCCGGACCTTGAACGCCCCGACCGGTGTGTGGTTCTCGTGCTTGACCCAGCAGTCGGTGCCCAGCCGTTGGCTGAGCGTGGCCCAGCGGTATTGCGGCGTGGGGCCAAAGGCCGCGTACACGGTTTGGGCGGCGGCTTCGATCTGTGAAAGCGTGGGCAGGTCGGTCATGGTCTTTTCAGGGTCAAGTGACATCAAGTGCCCATCAGAGCGTGACCAGGCCTTGGATGCAGCCCACCACATCGCCGCCTACCCAGACTTGGCCACTTTCGTCTTGTGATAAAAACACCTGACCGGCGCGGCCCAGCGCGGTGCCCTTGCGGGCGCTGTAGCGGGTGGGCATGTGGCCTTCGGCCATCAGCCATTGGGCCAGCGACGCATTGAGGCTGCCGGTGACCGGGTCTTCGGCGATGCCCACTGGGGCTGCAAAGGCGCGTACTTCCAGATCGGTGGGGTCGTTGTTGATGCGGGTGGATGCCGCAAAGGCGCGGGCCTCGCGGTTGGCGCGGCGGATGAGGCCGTTTGCTGAGTGGTTGGCGCTGGCCTCACGTTTGGCCGCCACACCGACCTTGGTGTTGAGGCGCTTGAGCGTCGCATGATCGGGTTCCAGCGCGAGCAGGCTGTCCACCGAGTCGATCAAAAAGCCCATCCAGTGCGGGCCGTTGTTCAGGTCTTGCGCGGCCAGCACCTCGTCGGCGTGCAGGCCCAGCGCGGCCAGCACCTCGGCCAGCAGGGCTGGCGCTGGGGTCTGGCGTTGCAAGGGCGGGGCGGCAAAAGCCCAGTGGCCA
>JAKFXJ010000079.1 GCA_021731425.1 Limnohabitans sp.
GTCTGGGGCATGGCGGTGTCCATTGTGGCATTGAATGTGGCACGATTTGCAACCCATTTGACACCCCGCACAGGCCTTGCTGCCTTTAAGCTGACAGGCATCACACCCTTGACGCACCCAGGGCTTGGCCCCGGGGTGCCCGCTTCTAGGAATCACCATGACCGTTTTGCATTCCCAATTGAACCCGCGCTCCGCCGATTTTCAGCACAACGCTGCCGCCATGCGTGGCCTGGTCGATGACCTGCGTGCCCACCTGGAGCGTGTGGCCCAAGGCGGTGGCGAGGCACCCCGCGCCAAGCACACCGCCCGGGGCAAGCTGCTGCCGCGTGACCGGGTGCAGATGTTGCTCGACCCCGGCACGCCTTTTCTGGAAGTCGCGCCGCTGGCGGCTTTGAACATGTACAACAACGACGCGCCCAGCTCAGGCGTGATCGTGGGCATTGGCCGCGTGAGCGGCGTGGACTGCATGATCGTGTGCAACGACGCCACGGTGAAGGGCGGCACCTATTACCCGATGACGGTGAAAAAGCATTTGCGGGCACAAGAGATCGCGCAGCAAAACCACCTGCCCTGTATTTATCTGGTGGACTCGGGCGGTGCCAACTTGCCCAACCAGGACGAGGTCTTCCCCGACCGCGACCACTTCGGGCGCATCTTCTTCAACCAGGCCAACATGAGTGCGCAAGGCATTGCGCAAATCGCGGTGGTCATGGGCAGTTGCACAGCGGGTGGCGCTTATGTGCCCGCTATGAGCGACGAGACCATCATCGTCAAGAACCAAGGCACCATCTTTTTGGGCGGCCCACCGCTTGTGAAAGCTGCCACCGGTGAGGTGGTGAGCGCCGAAGATTTGGGCGGTGGTGATGTGCACACGCGCCTCTCGGGTGTGGCTGACCACTTGGCGCAAAACGATGTGCACGCGCTGGCGCTGGCGCGTCAGGCCGTGAAAAACCTGAACGCACAAAAGGCCCCCAACATCGCCACACACGCGCCCGTGCCGCCTAAGTTCGACGCACAAGAGCTGTATGGCGTGATTCCGACCGACACGCGCAAGCCCTTTGACGTGCGCGAAATCATCGCCCGCATCGTCGACGGCTCGGAGTTCGACGAATTCAAATCGCGCTTTGGCACCACCTTGATTTGCGGCTTCGCCCGCATCGAAGGCATGCCCGTGGGCATCATTGCCAACAACGGCATTTTGTTCAGCGAGTCGGCCTTGAAGGGTGCGCACTTCATTGAGCTGTGCTGCCAGCGTAAGATCCCGCTGGTGTTTTTGCAGAACATCACCGGCTTCATGGTCGGCCGCAAATACGAAAACGAAGGCATCGCCCGCAACGGCGCCAAGATGGTCACGGCCGTGGCCACTGCAGCCGTGCCCAAGTTCACCATCATCATCGGCGGCAGCTTTGGCGCGGGCAACTACGGCATGTGCGGCCGCGCCTACAGCCCCCGATTTTTGTGGATGTGGCCCAACGCCCGCATCAGTGTCATGGGCGGCGAGCAGGCGGCCAGCGTCTTGGCCACCGTCAAGCGTGACGGCATCGAGGGCAAGGGCGGCCAGTGGAGCATGGAAGAAGAAGAGGCCTTCAAAGCCCCGATCAAGCAGCAATACGAAGACCAGGGTCACCCCTACTACGCCACCGCCCGCATCTGGGACGACGGCATCATCGACCCGGCCGACACCCGCCGCGTGCTGGCTTTGGGTTTGAGCGCATCGCTCAATGCCCCGATACCCGAGACGAAATTTGGACTTTTCCGCATGTGATGTGTATGATTTTGTAAATTCATACACATTAAGGGGCTGGGATCATGCGAACCAACATTGAAATTGACGACGACTTGATGGCTGCAGCCATGGCTGCGGGCGGCTTCAAGACCAAAAAGGAAGCGGTCGAAGAGGGCTTGCGCCTGGTTCGTCGCCGTCAGATCTACAACGGTTTGCTGGCTTTGCGTGGCAAGTTGCAATGGGATGACTCAGACGCCGCTTGGGCACAGGCTCGCACGCCAGAGTCCTCGGCCATGGCCGTTCAAGAGCCACAGGGCGCGTACAAGGTGAAACCCAAGCCTGCGGCCACGACCAGACGCTCGGCAAAAGCCAAAAAACCGGCCGCTGCAAAACGGAGCAAGGCGCCATGATTTTGGTGGATTCGAGTGTCTGGATCGACTTCTTCCGTGATGGGCGAAGTGCGCAAAGCCAGACCTTGGCCCGTTGCCTGGGTGATTCCAGTGTGGAGGTCGGCATGGCCGATCTGGTGCTGTTCGAGGTCATGCGTGGTTTTCGCGAAGGTGCCTTGATGCGCGATGCGCAATCCCTCATGAGCGCATTGCCGCAGGTGGAAATCGGGGGCACAGCGCCTGTGTTGAAGGCGGCAGAGCGTTATCGGCAATTGCGCAGCCAGGGACGCACCGTGCGCAGCCCCATCGACGTGCTACTGGCCAGCTATTGCATGACGCACGGCCATGCGCTGTTGCACCGTGACGCGGATTTTGAATCGCTGAAAACTTTGGGAGGGTTGGACACATGGCCACAATGAACGCCTCATCGACTTGGCATGCACACTTCAGCGGCCAAGCTCGTTATCACGTCTGGGCTACCCACCGCCTGCTTGAAGCGGTCTCGCGGGTGCCAGGCGAAGACTATCAACGCGACGTGGGCCTGTTCTTCAAAAGCATCCACGGCACGCTGAACCACATACTGGTAGCGGAGCACCTGCTTTGGTATGCGCGTTTTGCCAAAGGCGCATCGCCGGTGCTGGCGCTGGACACCGAAGTGGAGCCCCACCGCGAACGCCTGGCGCAGGCGCTCAAGGGCGGATCGGCCAACTGGACGCCATTGATCGCCAGCTGGAGCGCCGAGCGTTTTGACGGCCAGCTGGTCTACCGAACCAGCCAAGGCGACCCGCTGTCCTTGCCGTTTGCAGCCACCTTGGCGCATGTGTTCAACCACGCCACCCACCACCGTGGCCAGATCACGGCGGCACTGACGGCCACGGGCCAGCCTTGCCCAGAACTCGACATGGTTTATTTCCTTTTGTCAGAACAGGCGCCCAAAGCATGACAACAGCACTGAAAATTTCGACCCAAGGCGGTGTGCACTCCATCACGCTGTCGCGCCCCGATGTGCGCAACGCCTTCAACGACGAAGTCATCGCCGAGCTGAAAAACGCTTTTCTAGCAGTGGCGCAAGACAGCGCTGTGCGCTGCGTGGTGCTGGCCGCCGAAGGGCCTGCTTTTTGCGCAGGGGCAGACCTGAACTGGATGCGCCGCATGGCCGACTACACCCGGGACGAAAACCTGGCCGATGCGGGCGAGTTGGCCGCCATGCTGCGTGCGATTTATGAATGCCCCCAACCCACCATTGCCCGTGTGCAAGGCGATGTGTACGCCGGTGGCATGGGCCTGGTGGCAGCGTGTGACATGGCGGTGAGCGTGGACACAGCGAACTATTGCCTGAGCGAGGTCAAGCTCGGCCTGATCCCCGCCACCATCAGCCCCTATGTGATCCGCGCCATGGGCGCGCGTGCGGCGCACCGCTACTTTTTGACGGCCGAGCGCTTCGGCGCGGCCGAAGCGCACCGCATCGGTCTGGTGCACGAGGTGGTGAGCGCCGATGCGCTGGACGCCAAAGTGGCCGAGTTGACGCAGGCCTTGGTGAGCGCCAGCCCCAACGCCGTGCGTGCATGCAAAAAGCTGGTGCAGGACGTGGCCGAACGCGACATCAACGACGCGCTGGTGGCGCAAACCGTGTCGGGTATTGCCGACATCCGCGCCAGCGCTGAGGGCAAAGAGGGCGTGCAGTCCTTTTTGCAAAAGCGCAAACCCATGTGGCTGAGCAATTGACCATGCGCACGCCGTTTCACTCTCCACGCGTGTGGGCTTGGCTTTTGAGCCTGGCTGTGCTGCCCTTGTGGGCGCAGACACCGCCAGAGGCATTGCCCTTGGCCCGGGACCTGCACGAACAGGTTTTCCGCATCCCAGTGTCGGTGCAGGACCTTTACCGTCGCCGCGAGCAGCGCCAGATCCCGGTCACGGTGTTCAAGCCTGCGGGCGATGGCCCCTTTCCCATGGTGGTGCTCAACCATGGCCGCGCCACCAGCGCCGAAAAAATGGCCCAGCCATCACGCTTCCGGTTTGAACAGCAGGCCCGTTATTTCGTGGGCAAAGGCTTTGTGGTCATGGTGCCTACGCGGGTTGGTTACGGTGAAACCTTTGATGGCTTTGACCCGGAAACCAACGGCGGCTGCACCCAGCCGCGCATTGAGCCCATGAGTCTGGCCGCTTCGGATCAGGTGTTGGCTGTGGTCGAATTCGCCCGCAGCCTGCCTTTTGTCGATGCGGCTCGCTGGTGGGTCATGGGCCAGTCGGTGGGCGGGCTGACCACGGTCGCCACGACCTGGCGCAATCCGCCCGGTTTGCAAGGGGCTGTGAATTTTGCTGGCGGCACAGGTGGTGACCCTGTGGCACGCCCGGGCCGCTCATGTGCTGCAGTACAAATTGAACAACTCTGGAAATCCCGCGCCGCCCAGGCCAAGGCCCCGATGCTCTGGCTGTATTGGGAAAACGATTTGTTCTGGGGTGCCCAGGCGCCCCGAGATTGGCACCGGGCTTGGCTTGAAGGGGGTGGACAAGCCGAGTTTCACCAACTGTCGGCCGTAGGCCCGGATGGTCACTCGGGGTTTGGCATCGACATGGACCGTTGGGTGCCCTTGGTCGATGCATTTTTGGCCAAGGCGGGATACACCCAACCGGCCTTGCCCCCCGTGCCAGCGCCCAGCGACTTTGCACGCATCGACGAGATCGACAAAGTGCCTGTTGGGGCTGAGACCCGACAAAACCTGTACACACGTTTTCTGGCCAGTCCCCTGCCCCGCGCGTTTGCGATAGGACCCGGCGGTGCTGGCTTTGCCAAGGGCGATTGGGCTGTGGGGCGTGCCTTGGGTTTTTGCCAAGCACGCCGGGGAATCACCTGTAAGTTGTATGCCGTAGATAACGATGTGGTTTGGAGAAAATGAGATGTTCAAAAAAATTCTGATCGCCAACCGTGGCGAAATCGCCTGCCGCGTCGCGGCCACTGCCCGCAGAATGGGCATCCAAACCGTGGCCGTTTATTCAGACGCCGATGCCCGTGCCAAGCATGTGCAGGCTTGCGACGAAGCCGTGCATGTAGGCGGCTCTGCGCCCAAAGACAGCTACCTGCGCTGGGAGCGGATTTTGCAAGCTGCCAAAGACACAGGCGCCGAGGCGGTTCACCCCGGCTACGGCTTTTTGAGCGAGAACGAAGACTTTGCCAAGGCTTGCGCTGCGGCCGGTTTGGTGTTCATCGGCCCGCCTGCCTCAGCGATCTTGGCGATGGGCCTCAAGGCCGAGTCCAAGCGCTTAATGGAAGCTGCCGGTGTGCCCTTGGTGCCCGGTTACCACGGGGCCGACCAAGACCCCGCGCTGCTGCAGCGCGAAGCCGACCGCATTGGTTACCCCGCGCTCATCAAAGCCAGCGCAGGCGGTGGCGGCAAGGGCATGCGCGTGGTGGAAAAGTCCGAAGACTTTGCGGCAGCCCTGGCCAGCTGCCAGCGCGAGGCGATCAACAGCTTTGGCAGCGATGCGGTGCTGATCGAAAAGTATGTCCAGCGTCCACGCCACATCGAGATTCAGGTGTTTGGCGACACCCAAGGCAACTGTGTGTACCTGTTCGAGCGCGACTGCTCGGTGCAGCGCCGCCACCAAAAAGTGCTCGAAGAGGCCCCCGCCCCTGGCATGACCGAGACCCTGCGTGCGCAGATGGGCGCGGCGGCTGTTGCCGCAGCCAAGGCGGTGAACTACGTGGGCGCGGGCACGGTGGAGTTTATCGTCGAGCAAACGGCGTATGACCAGCCCGAATCCATGAAGTTCTTCTTCATGGAGATGAACACCCGACTGCAGGTGGAGCACCCGGTCACTGAGGCCATCACCGGCCTGGATTTGGTGGAGTGGCAGCTGCGTGTGGCCAGTGGCGAGCCACTGCCTTTGCGCCAGGAGGAGTTGCGCATCCAGGGCCACGCCATCGAGGCGCGGATCTGCGCCGAGAACCCCGACAACAACTTCTTGCCTGCCACAGGCACCTTGCAGGTTTACCGCAAGCCACAGGCCACCAGCTTTGAAAGAAGCATGGTGCGCATCGACGACGGCGTGCGCGAAGGCGACACCATCAGCCCGTTTTACGACTCGATGGTGGCCAAACTCATCGTGCACGGCGACACGCGCGAGCAAGCGTTGGCCAGGCTGGACACCGCTTTGGCACAAACCCACATCGTGGGCCTGAACACCAATGTGCAGTTTTTGCGCCATGTGGTGCGCAGCGAGGCGTTTGCCACGGCCAAGCTCGACACCGCACTCATCCAGCGCGAAGCCGCTGTGCTCTTCAAACAAGAAACCGTGGGCTTGTCTGCCGCCGTGGCGGCCGTGGTGGCGCATTCCCTGCACGCCGAAAAAGCCCTGCAGGGTGCAGACCCCTTCAGCCGCCGCGACGGCTGGCAGTCCCACGGCCTGGCGCAGCGCCGCTTTGAATTTGTCTGGCAAGACCAGCCGCGTTCAGCCCGTCTGAACTATTTGCACGACGGCGCTGTGAGCCTTTCGCTGGAAGCCGATGACGCCATTTCTGGTGTGTTGACATTTACCCCCCATGACGCAGGCCTCTGGGTGCAGTGGGGCAGCGCCCCACGATGCTTCACCCAGCTCGACTGGCAAGGCGAAACCGCGCACCTCTTCACACCTCAGGGCGCAACCCGCATCACCGTGCTCGACCCGCTGGCCCACGCTGGCGAAGCCGCGCAAGAAGGCGGCCGCCTCACCGCCCCTATGCCCGGCAAGGTGGTGTCCTTTGCCGTCAAGGCGGGTGACAAGGTCAAAGCCGGTCAGCCCTTGGCGGTGATGGAAGCCATGAAAATGGAGCACACCATCAGTGCGCCCAAAGACGGCGTGGTGGCCGAGTTGCTCTACGCGCCGGGTGACCAAGTCGCCGATGGGGCAGAGCTGCTCAAGCTGGGCTGACAAAATCGGCCCATGAAAATCTCCATCTGCTTTGACAAGCTCGACCCTGCGCCTTGGGTGCAGGGCCTGCAACAAGCCTTCCCAGAGGCCTCGGTGTCCGCCTGGGCACCCGGCGCACCTGCTGCAGACCACGCCATCGTCTGGGCGCCGCCCCAGCAGTTCATCGACGAACAACCGGGTTTGCAGACCCTGTTCAACATCGGTGCGGGTGTGGATGCCTTGCTCCAGCTGAAACTGCCGCCAGCGCTGAAGGTGGTGCGCCTGGACGATGCGGGCATGTCGGTACAGATGGCCGAATACGTGTGCCATGCGGTGATCCGGCATTTTCGCGAGTTCGACGGCTACGACACCGACACCCAATTGGGCAAATGGTCGTACCGCAAACCCCGCAGCCGCGCCGACTTTGCTGTCGGCGTGATGGGCTTGGGTGTGTTGGGTGAACGTGTGGCCAAAGCCCTGCAGGTGTTTGAATTTCCGGTCAACGGCTACAGCCGCAGCCCCAAAGACCTGCCGGGCATCCGCTGTTTCAGCGGGGCGCAGAGCCTGCCCGAATTCCTGCAGGCCACACGCGTGTTGGTCAACCTGATGCCGCTGACCGCCGAGACCGAAAACATCCTGAACAAAGACACGCTCTCGCAGCTGCAGCAAGGCGGCTATGTGGTCAACGTGGCCCGTGGCAAGCACTTGGTCGAAGATGACCTGATCACCCTCATTGACCAGGGCCACCTCGCAGGTGCCACACTCGACGTCTTCCGCACCGAGCCGTTGCCTGCTGGGCACCCGTTCTGGCAACACCCGAAAATCACCGTCACACCGCACACCTCGGCCCGTACGCTGCGCGAAGAAAGCATCGCGCAAATCGTGGGCAAAATGCAAGCGCTGCAGCGCGGCGAGCCCATCAATGGCGTGGTGGACCACCAGCGCGGCTACTGAACCGAAAGAGTCTTTCATGTCCATGCCTTCCAAAGTTCAACTCATTGACGTCGGCCCCCGCGATGGCCTGCAAAACGAAAAGCAACCGGTGCCTGCAGCGGTCAAGATCGAGCTGGTGCACCGCTTGCAGGCCGCAGGCCTGACCGAGATCGAGGTCACCAGTTTTGTGTCCCCGAAGTGGGTGCCACAAATGGCCGACAACGCCGAGGTGATGGCGGGCATCGTGCGCCAAGCGGGCGTGCGCTACTCGGTGCTCACGCCCAACATGGTGGGCTTTCAGGCGGCGGTGGCTTCGAAGCCTGACGAAATCGTGGTGTTTGGTGCCGCCAGCCAGGCCTTCAGCCAAAAGAACATCAACTGCTCCATCGAAGAAAGCATGGAGCGCTTTGCGCCTGTGGTGCAAGCGGCCTTGGCGGCGGGCATTGCTGTGCGCGGGGCCATGAGCTGCACCGTGGGCTGCCCTTACGAAGGTGAAGTCTCACCGGCCAGCGTGGCCCACTTGGCGGGTTTGATGAAGCAGATCGGCGTGCAGCGTGTGGATGTGGCCGACACCATCGGCACCGGCACACCGCTCAAGGTGCAAAAAGCCATTGAAGCCACGCTGCAGCATTTCGACATCGACCACATCTGCGGGCACTTTCACGACACCTACGGCCAAGCGCTGGCCAACACGCTGGCGGCGCTGCAAATGGGGGTGTGGAATT
>JAKFXJ010000345.1 GCA_021731425.1 Limnohabitans sp.
ACCGCATTGGTGCAAAACCCTTCAGCCGACACCTTGCGCTACATCACCGGAGCTGCTCTGGCCGTGGGTGCAGTGGTCTGCTGGACCTGGTACCCGCTTAAAAACGCCGACTGGCTGCGTGGCCACCCGGAACGCAACCCGCGCGTCTGGGCCACAGCACAAGGCATTGCCACCTTGCCGCTGGCCTTGCTGGGCTATGCCGCGTTTTGGCTCTGGACACTCGCCACCAACGACCCCATGCCCATGCCGCTGGGCCCACGCCCGCTCGAATTCATCGGCCTCATGATGGCCATCGGCCTGTTCGCCTCGTGGCTGGGCACCTTGTGCTGGAACGCCGCCAGCCAACGATTGCCCACCGCCTTGGCGGGGCAACTGATCGTGTTTGAAACCTTGGCGGCGCTCAGCTACGCCTTTTGGCTGCGCGGCCAATGGCCTGAGCCGCTCACGCTGGCAGGCATTGCGCTGCTGGTCGCGGGGGTGATTGGCGGCGTCAGGGTGAAAGCAGAGACTGCAGAAACTGACTAGGGCGACAACCGCCAAGCCTGCTTCACCCGCCTGTTGCCAAGGTGGGCAGTTGGTGCATCAAGCTGAACTACCCTGCTTGGCTGCAGCCCGCGATCGCGCTGCGTGCAGCTTTTTGTAGCTGTCGAGCAGCCTCTGGTGCCGGTCCAAGCCGTCCAGCTGCAAGCTGGTGGGCGTGAGGCCATGAAAGCGCACGCTGCCCTGCACAGAGCCAATCGCTGCATCCATGCGCTCTTGGCCGAACATGCGCCTGAAGTTGAATTCATAGTCTTCTAAAGCCAAGTCCTCGCCCAGCGTGACTTCGAGCACCACATTCAGGGCTTGGTAAAACAAGCGGCGCTCCACCGTGTTGTCGTTGTATTGCAAGAAGGCACCCACCAGTTCGTGGGCTTCTTCCAGCTGCTGCAAAGCCAGGTGAATCAAGAGCTTGAGCTCCATCACCGTGAGCTGGCCCCACACCGTGTTGTCGTCGAACTCGATGCCGATCAGGGTGGCGATGTCCAGGTAATCGTCCAGTTCGTTGTTCTCCAAGCGATCAAGCAAGGCTTCCAGAGCTTCGTCGTCCAGTCGGTGCAGATTGAGCACATCGGCGCGGAACAAGAGCGCTTTGTTGGTGTTGTCCCAAATCAGGTCGTCTACGGGGTACACCTCGGAATAACCCGGCACCAAGATGCGGCAGGCGGTGGCGCCCAGTTGGTCGTGCACCGTCACATAGGCCTCTTTACCCATGGCTTGCAAGATGCCGAACAGCGTGGCGGCCTCTTGCGCGGTTGCATCGTTGCCCTGCGCCGAAAAGTCCCATTCCACGAATTCGTGATCGGCCTTGGCGCTGAAAAACCGCCACGACACGATGCCGCTGGAGTCAATGAAGTGTTCCACGAAGTTGTTGGGCTCGGTCACGGCGTTGCTGATGAATGTGGGCGCGGGCAGGTCGTTGAGGCCCTCAAAACTGCGACCCTGCAGCAACTCGGTCAAGCTGCGCTCCAGCGCCACCTCCAGGCGGGGGTGCGCACCAAATGAAGCGAACACGCCGCCCGTGCGCGGGTTCATGAGGGTCACGCACATCACAGGGTACTGACCACCCAAAGACGCGTCTTTGACCAAGACCGGGAAGCCCTGTGCTTCCAAAGCTTCAATGCCCGCCACGATGCCGGGGTACTTGGCGAGCACATCCTGCGGCACGTCGGGCAAGGCCATTTCGCCTTCCAAGATCTCGCGCTTGACGGCCCGCTCAAAAATCTCCGACAAGCACTGCACCTGCGCTTCGACCAGCGTGTTGCCCGCGCTCATGCCGTTGCTCACGAACAGGTTTTCCACCAGGTTCGAGGGGAAGTACACCACCTTACCGTCGGACTGGCGCACATAGGGCAGTGCACAAATGCCGCGCGAGGGGTTGCCCGAGTTGGTGTCGAACAGGTGCGAGGCCTTGAGTTCGCCGTCGGGGTTGTAAACGGCCAAGCAGTGTTCGTCCAACAAGCCTTTGGGCAGCGCGTCGCGCTTGCCCGGCGGGAACCAGCGCTCGCGGGGGTCGTGCACGAAGTCGGCTTGCGCTAGGTCTTCGCCAAAAAACACGCCCGCGTAGAAGTGGTTGTTGTACAGGCGCTCGATGTATTCGCCCAGCGCGGAGGCCAAGGCGCTCTCTTTGCTCGAGCCCTTGCCATTGGTGAAGCACATGGGCGAATGCGCGTCGCGGATGTGCAGCGACCACACATTGGGCACCAGGTTGCGCCACGACGCGATCTCGATCTTGATGCCCAGGTTGGCCAAGACCGCCGTCATGTTGGCGATGGTCTGCTCCAGCGGCAAGTCCTTGCCCGCAATGCGGGTCTGCGCCTGCGCACCGGGGTTCAGGGAGAGCAGGGCTTGTGCGTCAGCGTCGAGGTTGTCCACCGCCTCAACGATGAACGTGGGGCCCGCTTGAATCGCCTTTTTGACCGTGCAGCGATCGATGGAACGCAGGATGCCTTGACGGTCTTTGTCGGACATGTCGGCCGGCAACTCCACCTGGATCTTGATGGTCTGCAGGTAGCGGTTCTCGGGGTCCACGATGTTGTTTTGCGACAGGCGGATGTGCTCGGTGGCAATGCCACGCGTCTCGCAATACAGCTTCACAAAGTACGCCGCGCACAAAGCCGACGAGGCCAAAAAATAATCGAAGGGCCCCGGCGCCGAACCATCACCCTTGTAGCGGATGGGCTGATCGGCCAGCACGGTGAAGTCGTCAAACTTGGCCTCCATGCGCAGTTTGTCGAGAAAATTGACTTTGATTTCCATGCCGTGCTTCCAAAAAAACAAACGCCCACAACGGGGCGCTTGGTGTGTGATGCGCCAAGGCCAAGACGAATGGCCCGGCGCCGGGGCCTCAACCCCAGAGCTTTTTAACCCGCGCGTCCCGCCCGCAACTCAAGCGATAGTAGCTGTAGCGCAGCTCGTTCTTCTTGTAGTAGTCCTGGTGGTACTCCTCGGCGTGGTGAAACGCTGAGCTGGGCGCCAGCTCGGTGTGGATGGTGCTGAAGCGCCCGCTCTTGATCAAGGCATCGCGGCTGGCTTCGGCGGTGGCGCGTTCGGCCTCATTTTGCCAATAAATCCCGCTGCGGTATTGCGGGCCCACATCACAAAACTGGCGGTCTTTGACGGTCGGGTCGATGTGCCGCCAAAAGTAGTCGACCAACTGCGCATAACTCACTTGGCTCGGGTCGTACAGCACCCGCACCGCCTCGGTGTGGCCCGTGTGACCGGCGCTGACTTGCTCGTAAGTGGGATTGAGCGTTTTGCCAGCGGTGTAGCCCGACTCAACGGCCAGCACACCAGCGAGTTTTTCAAAGTCGGCCTCGATGCACCAGAAACAACCACCGGCAAAAAGGGCGTAAGCCATGGGCTTGCCGTTGACCACGGGCGCCGCCGCCACGTCGGTGGGCACGGTCTGGGCCGCTGGCACTGGGCCCGCGCTGGAGGACTGGCTGGGCGTGCAAGCCGCCAACAAGCACGCGCCAGCGGCCCATGCCATGGCCAACCAACGCAGGGGCTTTGAAACAGTCGTGTGGTTCATGCTCATGCCCTCAATGCGGGAAGGGCTTGGCCTTCGGGCACAAACGCCAAGGCCACACCGTTGTTGCAAAAGCGCTGGCCCGTGGGTTTGGGCCCGTCATCGAACACATGCCCGTGGTGACCGCCACAGCGCGAGCAGTGGTATTCGGTGCGCGGGTAGATCAGCTTGAAATCGGTGGACGTGCCCAAAGCACCCGGCAAGGCTTGGAAAAAACTGGGCCAACCCGTGCCGCTCTCGTATTTGTGGGCCGAACTGAACAAAGGCAAGTTGCAGGCCACGCACACAAAGGTACCGGGCCGCTTCTCGGCGTTGAGCGGGCTGCTGCCGGGGCGCTCGGTGCCGTGCTCAAACAGCACCGCATACGCAGTTGGTGCGAGCAACTTGCGCCACTCGGCTTTGGTTTTCTTCAGAGGAAAAGCGACCGCCGCCGCGCTCAAGGGCACGGTGGCACTGGCCAGCCAGGCTGAGATGGTTTTGATCATGTTGCGTCGTTTCATGGGAATACCTGGTTGGTTGATGAAACACGGGGCTTCATGACTCTATTCGTGCGGCCAGGCGAAAAGTTACAGCACCCTCCGCATAGATGGGCTTGATTGTCCCGGTTTTGCGCATGAGAAACATCGGTTGAGTGCCATAACCCCCCAATGGTTCAACTTCTACCAGGCCTTATCCTGCAGCTTCATACTCACAATCTATAGGCATGTAGTTTTCCAAGTCAAAACGCAGCCCCCAGTGACCCGGGTGCTGCGTTTTGACTTGCAAGCCCTTCTGGGCCTGTGCCTCAATACACCGGCTGATGCTGCTTCAAGCTCGCAATCACTTCAGCCTTCAGCGCAAAACCCGCACCGTACTTCGCGGCCAGTTCAGCACACCGCTTTGCAAACGCATCCACCCCTTGGCCATAAATGAATTGCAGCGCACCACCCGTCCAGGCCGGAAAGCCGATACCGAAGATCGAGCCGATGTTGCCGTCGTGCACCGAGATCAGCACGCCCTCTTGCAGGCAGCGGGCGGTTTCCACGGCTTGGCGGTACAGCAGGCGGTCTTTGATGTCTTGCGGGTTGTAGGCCACATCCGATTTTTCAAAGCGGGTTTTCAGCTCGGGCCACAGCGTCTTTTTCTGGCCAGCAGGGTAGTCGTAAAAACCACCGCCTGCGGCGCGGCCGGGACGTTTGAACTCTTTGACCATGCGCTCGACCAGCAACTCGCCGGGCGTGGCGGTGTGGGTTTTGCCTTCTTTGGCAAAGTCTTCGCGGGTTTGGTCAAGCACATGCACCGACAGCGACAGCGCTGTTTCGTCCAGCACAGCCAGTGGCCCGACGGGCATGCCCACTTGCATGGCCAGGTTCTCGATCACGGGGGCGGGGATGCCCTCGCCCAGCATGGCCGCGCCTTCCATGACAAAGGTGCCAAAGGTGCGGCTGGTGTAAAAGCCCCGCGAATCGTTCACCACAATCGGCAGCTTGCCCAGCGCCTGCACGTAGTCGTATGCGCGGGCAATCGTCTCGTCGTCGGTCTGTGCACCGCGAATGATCTCCACCAGCTGCATCTTGTCCACGGGGCTGAAGAAGTGGATGCCGACAAATTTGTTGGCATTGGCGCTGGCCATGGCCAAGCCGCTGATGGGCAAGGTGGAGGTGTTGCTCGCAAAGAATCCACCTTCGGCCAGCATGGGCTCGGCCTCTTGCGTGACCCGGGCTTTGAGTTCGCGGTTTTCAAACACGGCTTCGATGATCAGGTCGCAACCCTTGAGGTCTGCGGCGCTGGCCGTGGGCTGGATGAATGACAACAAGGCCGCTTGTTTGTCCGCAGTCATGCGGCCTTTGTCCACGCGCTTTTGCGTGAGCTTGTAGCTGTAGGCCTTGCCTTTTTCAGCGGCTTCTAAGCTCACGTCTTTGAGCACCGTGGCGATGCCCCGGCTGGCTTGTGAATACGCAATGCCCGAGCCCATCATGCCCGCGCCCAAAATGCCCACCTTTTGCGGCTTGTAGCGCGGCGCAGCCTTGGGGCGGCTTTGGCCGCCCTTGATGCTGTTCATGTTGAAGAAGAAGGTGTTGATCATGTTGCGTGCCACCTGGCTGGTCATCAGACCTGCGAGGTAACGGCTTTCGATGCGCATGGCGGTGTCAAAGTCCACCATCGCACCTTCGACCATGGCGGCCAGCGCCGCTTCGGGCGCGGGATACAGGCCGCGTGTTTTTTGCTTGAGCACGGCCGGGGCCACACTCAGCATGCCCGCGATCTTGGGGTTGCTGGGCGTGCCGCCGGGCATTTTGTAGTCTTTGCGGTCCCACAGGTGTTGGGCCGCTTCGGGCTGGCCTTGGCTGGCAGCAATGTGCGCCAGAGCGCGGGGGCGCAGCTGGTCGTCGCTGGCCACGATCTCGTGCACCAGGCCCAGCTTTTGCGCTTCTTCGGGGCCGAACAACTTACTTTCCAGCACATAAGGCTGCGCGGCCAGCAAGCCCAGCTGGCGCGTCATCTTGGTGATGCCACCACCGCCAGGAATCAAGCCCAGCGTGACTTCGGGCAGACCAAACTGCGTTTTGGGGTTGGCGGTGGCGATGCGGTGGTGACCGATCAGCGCCACCTCCCAGCCACCACCCAGGGCCGAGCCATTGAGGCAGCTGACCACCGGCACGCCTTGCGTTTCAATGGTGCGAAAAGCTTTCTTGATGCCTTCGATGTCGGTAAAGACACGCGGGCCGTCCGAGGCTTGCGAGCGCATCACGCCCTTGAGGTCGGCCCCTGCAAAAAAGGTGGACTTGGCCGAGGCCAGGATGATCCCTTTTAAAGATGCCTTGTCTTTGGCCACTTGCTCGGCCGCTTGGGCCAGGTCGTCCTGCCATTGCAGGCACATGGTGTTGACCGGCGAGCCTTGCTCGTCAAAGGTGATGGTGGCGATGCCGTCCGCCAGTTCGTAGCTCAATGTTTTCAAAATGATTTTGCTCATGATGCTCTTTCCCTGGTCAAACGCGTTCAACGATAGTGGCAATGCCCATGCCGCCGCCCACACACAAAGTGGCCAAGCCGTAGCGCAACTTGCGGCGGTGCAGCTCGTCGATCAGGGTGCCCAAAATCATCGCGCCTGTGGCCCCCAGCGGGTGGCCCATAGCAATCGCGCCACCGTTCACGTTCACTTTGTCGTGCGACACACCCATCTCTTGCATGAACTTCATAGGCACGGCGGCAAAGGCTTCGTTCACCTCGAACAGATCGATCTGGTCAATCGTCAGACCCGCCTTGGCCAGCGCCTTGCGGGCGGCGGGCATGGGGCCTGTGAGCATGATGGTCGGATCGGCCCCCGACAAAGCCACCGATACGATGCGGGCGCGAGGCGTGAGGCCATGGGTTTTGCCTGCGGCCTCCGAACCGATGAGCACCGCCGCCGCACCGTCCACGATGCCGGACGAGTTGCCCGCGTGGTGCACATGGTGGATGCGCTCAACCTGCGGGTAACGCTGCAAGGCCACGGCGTCAAAACCCATCGCACCCAGTTGCTCAAATGAGGCTTTCAGGCCGCCCAGTGTTTGCACCGTGGTGCTGGGCTTGATGAATTCGTCTTGCGCCAAGATGACCTGACCCAGCTTGTCTTTGACCGGCACGACCGAGCCATCGAAATAGCCCGCTGCACGCGCGGCCGTGGCGCGCTTTTGCGATTCGACCGCGAAGGCATCGACATCGTGACGGCTGAAGCCGCTCATGGTGGCAATCAAATCAGCGCCAATGCCTTGTGGCACAAACAGCGTGGCGCTGTTGGTTTCGGGGTCTTGCGCCCAAGCGCCGCCGTCCGCACCAATCGGCACGCGGCTCATGCTTTCAACGCCACCAGCGACGACCAGGTCTTCCCAGCCGCTGCGCACTTTCATGGCAGCCATGTTGACCGCTTCTAGGCCCGAGGCGCAAAAACGGTTGAGCTGCACGCCCGAACAGCGCCAGTCCCAACCGGCGGCCAAGGCTGCCACTTTGGGGATCACCGAGCCCTGCTCGCCAATGGGCGAGACCACGCCCATGACCACGTCGTCCACCGCAGCGGTGTCTAACTGGTTGCGGCTTTGCAGCTCGCGCAGCACGCCGCTGAGCAAACTGATGGGCTTGACTTCGTGCAAGCTGCCGTCTTTTTTGCCTTTGCCACGCGGGGTGCGTATGGCGTCATAAACAAATGCTTCGCTCATGGGGTTTGTCTCCTCGGTGTCATCAGGGGGTTTGCCCTGTGTTGTGGTGGTTTCTAAACAGTATAGACTTTTACCAAGCAAACGCTTTGTATAAATCAAACCTTTCAGTACAACAGGTGACAGCCATGATCGAACGCACCCTTTTTTCCGCCGACCACGAAGCCTTCCGCGACAGCTTTCGCCGCTTCATGGACAAAGAAATCGCCCCCCACCACGACGCTTGGGAAGAGCAGGGCTTCGTGGATCGCGCCGTGTGGGACAAGGCCGGTGAAAACGGCTTTTTGTGCATGACATTGCCTGAAGCCTATGGCGGCTCAGACGCGGACAAGCTGTATTCGGTGGTGCAGATGGAGGAACTCTCACGCGCCGGTTTCAGTGGCATTGGCTACGGCCTGCACAGCGAGATCGTGGCCCCTTACATCTTGCATTACGGCACCGAAGCACAAAAGCAAAAGTACCTGCCCAAGCTGGCCAGCGGCGAGATGGTGGGCGCGATTGCCATGAGCGAACCCGCAGCGGGCTCGGACCTGCAAGGCGTCAAAACGACAGCGATGCTCCAGCCAGATGGCACTTACCTGATCAACGGCAGCAAGACCTTCATCACCAACGGCTGGCACGCCGACTTGGTGATCCTGGTGGCCAAGACCGACCCGGCCGCCGGGGCCAAAGGCACCAGTTTGTTCCTCATTGAACGCGGCATGCCCGGCTTTGAAAAAGGCAAGCGCTTAAAAAAGCTGGGACTCAGAGCGCAAGACACTTCCGAGCTGTTTTTTGACAACGTGAAGGTCAGCGCCGACCAGCTGCTGGGTGGCACGGCCA
>JAKFXJ010000317.1 GCA_021731425.1 Limnohabitans sp.
GGCGAATCGCCATGCTCAAGCGCGGCCAGTTGCTGGCTTTGGAGCGCACATCCGATTTGCTCCGTTCAGCCACCAGCCAGGTGCTGCGCTTCAAGCTCGACGGCGACTTGCCGCCTGCTGTGGCAGCGATGGCCCGTGTTACGGGTCGCATCGTGCAATTGCCGGTGCACAACGCGGTCGAGATCGAAAACCATCTCGCCACCATTCGCACTGCTGGCTTGGTTGCTGAAGACGTGGAAATTCGCCAAGCTGATCTGGAAGACGTGTTTCTTGAAGTCATGAACCGCAAACAAACCGCTTCGGGAGCCCTGGCATGACCGGCTGGCAAACCCTGCTCTACAAAGAGGTGCTGCGTTTTTGGAAAGTGGCTTTCCAGACGGTGGGCGCACCTGTGCTGACCTCGGTGTTGTACATGCTCATCTTCGGCCATGTGCTCGAAGACCACGTCAAGGTCTACGACAGTGTGGCCTACACCTCGTTTTTGCTGCCGGGCCTGATGATGATGGGTGTGCTGCAAAACGCTTTTGCCAACAGCTCGTCGAGCTTGGTGCAAAGCAAGATCATGGGCAGCCTGGTGTTTTTGTTGCTCACCCCCCTGTCGCACCGCAGCTGGTTTGTGGCCTATGTGGGTTCTTCGGTGGTGCGCGGCCTGGCCGTTGGTGTGGGCGTGTTTGTCATCACCGGCTGGATGGTCAACATCACCTTCGTCAACCCGTTTTGGATTTTGGCCTTTGCCGTCATGGGCGCGGCTTTGATGGGTGCATTGGGTGTGATTGCCGGGCTGTGGGCTGAGAAGTTTGACCAGATGGCCGCCTTCCAGAATTTCATCATCATGCCCATGACGTTTTTGTCGGGTGTGTTTTATTCCATCCAGTCCTTGCCGCCGTTCTGGCAAAAGCTCAGCCACCTGAACCCGTTTTTCTACATGATCGATGGCTTTCGTTATGGCTTTTTTGGCCAAAGCGATGTTTCGCCTTGGCTCAGTCTGGCGGTGGTGGGCATCGCCTTGGCCGCCATCAGTGCCTTGACCCTTCACCTTTTGCGCATCGGCTACAAAATCCGAAGCTGAACCCCCATGAACGCTGAGCAACTCCAAGCCATCATCGCCGCAGGCCTTTCGTGCACCCACCTCACGGTGGAGGGCGATGGCCGCCACTGGAGCGCCGTGGTCGTGTCTGAAACCTTTGCTGGTATGCGCCCCATTGCGCGGCACCAACGGGTGTACGCCACGTTGGGCCAAAAAATGCACACCGACGAGGTCCACGCCTTGTCGATGAAAACCTACACGCCCGCCGAATGGGCTGCGCAATCGAAGTAAAACGAAGGCCTTCGGGCCACAACGCACCGACCTGACCCATGGACAAACTGAAAATTCGCGGTGGCCACCGCCTGCAAGGCACGCTCGATGTGTCGGGCGCTAAAAACGCTGCCCTGCCCGAGTTGTGCGCCGCTTTGCTGAGCGCCGAGCCCGTCACGCTGGCCAATGTGCCGCGCCTGCAAGACGTCTCGACCATGCTCAAGCTGATCCGCAACATGGGCGTGACGGCCGAGCACCATGAAGACGGTCGCGTCACGCTGAACGCCGGGGCTTTGAACAACCCCGAAGCGCCCTATGAGTTGGTGAAAACCATGCGGGCCTCGGTGCTGGCACTGGGCCCCTTGTTGGCCCGTTTTGGCCACGCCAAGGTGTCTCTGCCCGGCGGTTGCGCCATTGGCTCGCGCCCGGTCGACCAGCACATCAAAGGCCTGCAGGCCATGGGTGCGGTCATCACGGTGGACCACGGTTACATGTTGGCCAGCTTGCCCGAAGGCCGCACGCGCCTCAAAGGGGCACGCATCACCACCGACATGGTCACCGTCACCGGCACTGAAAACTTCATGATGGCCGCGGCTTTGGCCGAAGGCGAGACGGTGCTCGAAAACGCAGCCCAAGAGCCCGAGATTCCTGACCTGGCTGAGATGCTCATCAAAATGGGCGCGAAGATCGAAGGCCACGGCACGCGCCGTATCCGCATTCAGGGTGTGGACCGTTTGCACGGCTGCGAGCACCAGGTGGTGGCCGACCGCATCGAAGCGGGCACCTTCCTTTGCGCTGTCGCTGCGACAGGCGGCGACGTGGTCTTGCGTCATGGCCGCGCCGACCACCTCGAAGTGGTCATCGAAAAGCTGCGGGACGCCGGGGCCACCATCGAGGCAGGTGATGACTTCATCCGCGTCAAGGCCGGTGGCCGCCTGAAAGCCCAGAGCTTTCGCACCACCGAATACCCGGGCTTTCCGACCGACATGCAGGCGCAGTTCATGGCGCTCAACTGCATTGCGCAGGGCGCGAGCAAGGTGACCGAAACGATTTTTGAAAACCGCTTCATGCACGTCAACGAGCTGGTGCGCTTGGGTGCGCACATCCAGATTGACGGCAAAGTCTCGGTGATCGAGGGCGTGGAAAAGTTGTCGGGCGCCACCGTGATGGCCACCGATTTGCGGGCTTCGGCCAGCTTGGTGATAGCAGGCTTGGTGGCCGAGGGCGAAACCATCGTCGACCGTATTTACCACCTGGACCGCGGCTATGACCGCATGGAATTGAAACTGCGCGGCCTGGGTGCCGACATTGAAAGAGTGAAATGATCACGCTGGCCCTGTCCAAAGGACGCATCTTTGACGAAACCTTGCCGCTGCTCAAAGCTGCGGGCATCGAGGTGCTGGAAGACCCCGAGAAATCGCGCAAGCTGATCTTGCCCACCAACCAGCCCAACGTGCGTGTGGTGCTGGTGCGGGCCAGCGACGTGCCCACCTATGTTGAATACGGTGGCGCCGATTTGGGTGTGACGGGTTTGGACACGCTGATTGAGCACGGAGGCCAGGGCCTGTACCAGCCTCTGGATCTGAACATCGCCAAATGCCGCATGAGCGTGGCGGTGCGGGCCGATGATGACTACGCGGCGCTGGTGCGCACCGGGGCTCGCCTGAAAGTGGCCACCAAATACACGACCATCGCCCGCGATTTCTTTGCCACCAAAGGCGTGCACGTCGACCTGATCAAGCTCTACGGCAGCATGGAGCTGGCCCCGCTCACAGGCCTTGCCGATGCCATTGTTGATCTGGTGTCCACCGGTAACACGCTCAAGGCCAACCATTTGGTCGAGGTCGAACGCATCATGGACATCAGCTCGCGCTTGGTCGTCAACCAAGCCGCGCTCAAGCTCAAGCAAGCGCCGATCCGCGCCATCATCGACGCCTTTGCGGGCGCAGTGAAGAAAGACTGAACATGGGATTGCACGCCAAACCTTTGCAACTGAACACGGCCGATGCCGGTTTTGAAGCGGCCTTTGCGGCCCGCCTGCATTGGTCTGCCGACACCGACGCCGCCATTGAGCAGCGCGTGGCCGACATTCTGGCCGACGTGCAAAAGCGTGGCGATGCGGCCGTGCTCGATTACACCCAGCGCTTTGACGGCCTGCAAGCGCCCGACGTGAAAGCTTTGGAGATTACCCAGGCCGAACTGAAAGCGGCACTCGACAGCCTGCCCGCGGTGCAGCGCGAGGCCTTGCAAGCCGCTGCCGTCCGTGTGCGCCAATACCACGAAGCCCAAAAGAAAGCGTCTGGCGAGAGTTGGAGCTACCGCGACGAAGACGGCACGCTGCTCGGCCAAAAAGTCACACCACTCGACCGCGTGGGCATCTACGTGCCCGGTGGCAAAGCCGCTTACCCCTCTTCGGTGTTGATGAACGCCATTCCCGCCCATGTGGCGGGTGTGCAAGAGATCATCATGGTTGTGCCCACACCACAAGGCGTGCGCAATTCACTGGTGCTGGCCGCCGCCTGTGTGGCCGGTGTGAGCCGCGCCTTCACCGTGGGTGGTGCACAAGCCGTGGCGGCATTGGCTTACGGCACCGCCACCATCCCCAAGGTGGACAAGATCACTGGGCCAGGCAACGCCTATGTGGCCAGCGCCAAAAAACGCGTGTTCGGCACCGTGGGCATCGACATGATCGCGGGCCCCTCAGAAATTTTGGTTTTGGCCGATGGCAGCACGCCCGCCGAATGGGTGGCGATGGATTTGTTCAGCCAGGCGGAACACGACGAGTTGGCGCAAAGCATTTTGCTGTGCCCCGATGCGGCCTACATTGCCGAGGTGCAGGCCGCCATTGACCGCCTCTTGCCCGCTATGCCCCGGTGCGAGATCATCGCCAAGTCGCTCAACGACCGAGGTGCTTTGATCTTGACGCGCAACATGGAAGAAGCCTGCGCCATCAGCAACCGCATCGCGCCCGAGCACCTGGAGGTGTCGAGCAGCGAGCCGCACCGCTGGGAGCCGTTGTTGCGCCACGCGGGGGCGATCTTTTTGGGTGCTTTCACCAGCGAGTCTTTGGGCGACTACTGTGCGGGTCCCAACCACGTCTTGCCCACCAGCGGCACGGCGCGTTTCTCCTCGCCTTTGGGCGTGTACGACTTCCAAAAACGCAGCAGCCTGATCGAGGTGAGCGAAGCCGGTGCGCAGCCGCTGGGCCGCATTGCCGCCGAGCTGGCTTATGGCGAAGGCCTGCAAGCGCACGCCCGCGCCGCCGAATTGCGCTTGAACCCTGTTCCCCCCATGCGAGAGCCGACATGACCGTGAGCCCCCAACTGATGCAACGCATCCGCCAGGACGTGAAGTCCATGCACGCCTACGCCATCCAGGACTCGGTGGGCATGGTCAAGCTCGATGCGATGGAAAACCCACACCGCCTGCCAGCAGAGCTGCAAAAAGCTCTGGGCGAGCGACTGGGGGCCTTGGCGCTCAACCGCTACCCCGATGGCCGTGTGAACGAGCTGCGCCATGCGCTGGCAAGTTACGCAAGCATGCCCGAAGGCTTCGACATCATGCTGGGCAATGGATCGGATGAATTGATCTCTTTGCTGGCGATGGCTTGCGATGTGCCTGGCGCCTCCATCCTGTCGCCCTTGCCCGGCTTTGTGATGTACGCCATGAGCGCCCAGTTGCAAGGCTTGGCCTTCCACGGTGTGCCGCTCACAGCCGACTTTGAACTTGACGAAGCCGCCATGTTGGCCGCGATTGCCGAGCACAAGCCATCCATCGTCTACCTGGCGTACCCCAACAACCCCACCGGCAACCTGTGGAACGACGACACGATCGAAAAGATCGTCTTGGCTCAAGGTGCACAAGGCGGCCTGGTGGTCATGGACGAGGCCTACCAACCTTTTGCTAGCCGCAGCTACATCGACCGCATCACGCGCCATTCGCACGTCTTGCTCATGCGCACGCTGTCCAAGTTTGGCCTGGCCGGGGTGCGTCTGGGCTACATGATCGGCCCTCAAGCGCTGATCGCTGAAATCGACAAAGTGCGCCCGCCCTACAACATCAGTGTGCTGAATTACGAGTGCGCTCTGTTTGCTTTGGAGCACACCGAGGTGTTTGCTGCGCAAGCCAAAGACCTGCGCGAGCAGCGCACCCGTCTGCTGAAAGAACTGTCCGCCATGCCCGGCGTCACCCCCTTCCCGAGCGAAGCCAACATGATTTTGGCCCGAGTGCCCGATGCGGCCAAAACCTTTGACGGTTTGAAGGCGCACGGTGTGCTGATCAAGAACATTTCTAAAATGCACCCATTGCTGGCCAATTGCCTGCGCTTGACGGTGGGCACCGCCGCAGAAAACGACCAACTCCTCGCCGCTTTGAAAGCCTCCTTATGAACCGCACCGCTGCAGTCACCCGCAAGACGGCCGAGACGAACATCCGTGTCGCCATCAACCTCGACGGCACGGGCCAGGCCAAGCTGGCTTCGGGCATCGGTTTTCTGGACCACATGCTCGACCAGATTGCCCGTCATGGCTTGATCGACATGGACATCGCGTGCGAAGGCGACCTGCACATCGACGGCCATCACACCGTCGAAGACATCGGCATCACCTTGGGCCAGGCGTTTGCCCAAGCCATGGGTGACAAAAAAGGTATCCGCCGCTATGGCCACGCCTATGTGCCGCTCGACGAAGCTTTGAGCCGCGTGGTGGTGGATTTTTCGGGCCGCCCCGGTCTGCACATGGATGTGAACTTCACTTCCGGCTCTTTGGGCTCGCTCGACACACAACTGGTTTATGAGTTCTTCCAGGGCTTTGTGAACCACGCGCTGTGCACGCTGCACATCGACAACCTCAAGGGTGTGAACGCGCACCACCAGTGCGAAACCATCTTCAAGGCCTTTGCCCGCGCCGTGCGTGCTGCGCTCGAACTCGATCCGCGATCGGCAGGTGTGATCCCTTCCACCAAAGGAAGTCTCTGAGCATGAGCGTCAACCGCGTCGCTGTTGTGGACTACGGCATGGGCAACCTGCGCTCTGTGGCGCAGGCGGTGATGCATGCCGCCTCCAGCGTGGACCATGCCGAAGTGACCGTCACGTCTGACCCGCAAGTGGTGCGTGACGCGCACCGGGTGGTCTTGCCGGGGCAGGGCGCCATGCCCGACTGCATGCGCGAATTGCGCGAGTCCGGCTTGCTGGACGCTGTGCTCGAAGCCGCCGCCAGCAAACCCCTGTTTGGTGTGTGTGTGGGCATGCAAATGTTGCTGGACCACAGCGACGAGGGCGACACGCCCGGCTTGGGTCTGATCCCTGGGCGCGTGGTCAAGTTCGATTTGGCTGGACGCATCCAGCCCGATGGCACCCGCTACAAAGTGCCACAAATGGGCTGGAACCAGGTTTGGCAAGACCAACCAGCGCATGCACTGTGGCACGGCGTGGAAGACGGCAGCTGGTATTATTTTGTGCACAGCTTCTATGCCCAGGTGGCCAATCAGGCGCACAGCGCGGCCCAGACCGATTACGGCGGCCGCTTTGCTTGCGCCATTGCCCGTGACAATATTTTTGCCACCCAGTTTCACCCCGAAAAAAGCGCGGCCCAGGGCTTGGCCTTGTTCCGCAATTTCCTCCACTGGCAGCCTTGAGAAGTTTTCACTGCCGTTTTTCAGCCCCTCAGCCTTTTTTAATTCGCCATGATCCTGATCCCCGCCATTGACCTCAAAGACGGCCACTGCGTTCGCCTCAAGCAAGGCGATATGGACCAAGCCACGACATTCGGCGAAGACCCGGCCGCCATGGCCCGCACCTGGCTGGAAAAAGGCGCACGCCGTTTGCACCTGGTGGATCTGAACGGCGCATTTGCGGGCAAGCCGCAAAACTTCAGCGCCATCAAGTCCATCCTCAAGGCCGTAGGCGACGACATCCCGGTGCAGCTGGGTGGTGGTATCCGCGACTTGGACACGATTGAAAAATACATCGACAGCGGCCTGCGCTACGTCATCATCGGCACCGCCGCCGTCAAGAACCCCGGCTTTTTGAAAGACGCCTGCACCGCCTTTGGCGGCCACATCATCGTGGGCCTGGACGCCAAAGACGGCAAAGTCGCCACCGACGGCTGGAGCAAGCTCACCGGCCACGAAGTGGTGGACCTGGCCAAGAAGTTCGAAGACTGGGGTGTCGAGTCCATCATCTACACCGACATTGGCCGCGACGGCATGCTGAGCGGCATCAACATTGACGCCACCGTCAAGCTGGCCCAAGCCCTGACCATCCCTGTGATCGCTTCCGGTGGGCTGTCCAATATGGCCGACATCGAGCAGCTGTGCGCCGTGGAAGATGAAGGCGTGGAAGGCGTGATCTGCGGCCGCGCCGTGTATTCGGGCGACCTCGACTTCGCGCTGGCGCAGCAACGCGCCGACGAACTCAACGGCTGATCCTTTCCCTCGCTGTTACCCATGAGCGCTCAGGCCACTTGTCGCGACACCGCGTTCGCGGGCCTGCCCGCTTGCGAGTTGGCGCTGCCGCAAGGCGACCGCTTGCGGGTGGCGCTGCACGGTGCGCATGTGCTGTCTTGGGTGTCCGGCGGTCAAGAGCGCTTGTACCTCAGCCCCCAAAGTATTTTGGACGGCCAAGCCGCCATTCGCGGTGGTGTGCCTGTGTGTTTTCCACAGTTCAACCAACGCGGCCCCATGGCCGACCGTTTGCCCAAACACGGCTTTGCCCGCAACGTGGCTTGGTTGGCCGATGCGCCCGAACTGGGTGCCGAGCATGCCCGCCTCACGCTGCGCCTGAAGGACAACTCCCAAACCCGCGCCTGGTGGCCCCAAGCCTTTGCCTTGGCGCTGCACATCGATCTGAGCCCGGGTGCCTTGCAACTGACGCTGGACGTGCACAACACAGACACCCAAGCGCTGGCGTTCTCTGGCGCACTGCACACCTATTTGGCTGTGATAGACGTGACGCAGGCCACGCTGCAGGGCTTGGGTGGTCAGCCCGAGTGGGATTCACTCACCGACACCCATGCGCCAGCGGCCGACACGCTGCGATTTGCCGCCGAATTTGACCGCGTGTATGAAGCCGGGCCACAGCCCATGACGCTGAACGATACATTGCACATCAGCCAAAGCCCCAGCTGGGCCAACACCGTGGTCTGGAACCCTGCGCAAGACCTGTGCAAGCGCCTGGCCGATATGCCCGACGACGGCTGGCGGAACATGCTCTGCGTCGAAGCCGCCCAAGTCTACGAGCCCATCACCTTGCCTGCGGGTG
>JAKFXJ010000001.1 GCA_021731425.1 Limnohabitans sp.
GGTAAATGCCATAACTCATGGGCGCCTGCGAATCGGCCGACACCAGCATGATGGTGGCCGACAACTCGACTGCCGCCGTGATGAAACTGGTGACAAAGCCCGCCAAAATACCGCCGGTCATGAGCGGCACCAGCACACGGCGGATGCTGCGCATCTTGGTGGCCCCCAAGCTTTCGGCCGCCTCTTCGAGCGAGATGTGGACCTGCTGCAAAGCAGCCATGCAACTGCGCAGCGCGTAAGGCAGCCGCCGCACGGCATAGGCCAGCATGATGGCCAGCCAAGTGCTGGTGAGCAACACATCGGTGCCGGGCACGGTCACACCCTTGAACAGGCGCAAGAAACCGATCGCCAGCACGATGCCGGGTACCGCCAAGGAGGCTGTGGCGATCCAGTCCAGCCATTGGCGTGCGGGCAAGCGGGTGCGCAAAATCAAATAGGCAATGGTCACACCCAGCAACACATCCAGCCCAGCTGCCAAGCCGCAATAAATCAAGGTGTTGCGAATCATGCCGCTGGAGTCTTGGAACACTGTGCTGTAGTGCTCCAGGGTGTAGGCGTCGGGCAGCGGCGAAAAGCTCCAAACCTGGGCAAAGGACAACAGCAGCACCCCGATATGCGGCGACAAGGTGATCAGCAAGATCACGCCGATCCACAGGTAGGCCATGGCGCCCTCGATGAGTGACAGGCGGCGGCGCTGGATGCTGGCGCCGCCCTTTTGGAGGGTGGAGAAATCGCGACCCTTGAGCGAGCGGGCCGAGATCACCATGGCGGCGATGGAAAACACGATCATGATCACACTGATCACATAGCCCATGGGGTCTTCCAGGCCCACTTGCGTGATGCGCAAATAGGCTTGCGGCGCGAGCATGTTGGTCTGCCCCATCACCAGCGGCGTGCCCAAGTCGTCAAACACCTTGACAAACACCAGCGAAGCGCCGGCCACAAAGCCGGGCAAGCCCAGCGGAAAAATCACCCGCCAAAACAAGCGCCAGCCTTTGCAGCCCAGGTTCATGGCGGCCTCTTCCATGGCACCGTCAATGTTGCGCAGGGCCACCGTGAGGTTCATCAAAATGAAGGGGAAGTAGTGGATCGCCTCGACAAAGATGACGCCGTTGAGGCCCTCCATGATGGGCAGCGTGAAGCCAAACCAGTCGTTGAGCAAAAGGTTGAGCGTGCCCGAGCGGCCAAAGATCAGCTGCAGCGCCACCGCACCCACAAAGGGCGGCATTATCAAAGGCAAGACGCCCAGAGTCTGGATGAGGATGGCCCCGCGAAAATCAAAGCGCACGGTGAAGTAAGCCAAAGGCACCGCAATCAGGGCCGCAAAGATGGCCGACATGACCGCCACATACAAGCTGTTGAAAAACGACTCGCGCATCAGGTCCTGCGAGAAAAAGGCCCCGAAATGCCCCAAGGTCAGGCTGTTGTCACCGTCCAGAAAAGCGGTGACAAAGACCCGTGCCACAGGCAGCACAAAAAACAGCAACAAGAAGACCAGCACCAGCCCCCCTGCGAGCCAGACGCCGGGGCGCACATCGGCCCAAATGCCCGCAGGCTGCAGCGCCCCCTGCGGCTGCAGGGCCGCATGTCCATCATTCGCCATGGTGTAGGTCCTTTGAGGCGCTTACTTGAGGGCGGCCAGCGCTTGCTCGGCCAAGCTGCGGGCGCGTTCGTAGTTCTGGCGGGCACTGTTGTTCCAGTGGTTTTCCAGACCGGTCACGCTTTTGCTGACGGCGGCGTCCTTTTTGTTGGCCGCAAACAGCGCCAAAAACTCTTTGTCAGAAGCTTTTTGTGCGGTCACCACGGGGCTGAAGGCCGCCTCACGGGCCTGCTTGATCAGACCTGCCGCATTCGCGTTGGGCTTCTTGGCCAGTGCCGCTTCGGCCGCGTGGATGGCCTTGGTGGCCGCTTGCAGCTCTTTCAACCGGAAGGTGATGGTCTGGTCAAAGAGACCAGAGACCACGTTGTAGCGGGTCTCGGACAGATCGGAGTTGAACTGCACTTTGGCCCGCTTGGCGATCTCAAACGGGTTGGGGTAGCCCGCCGGGGTTTTGCCACCCATGGCTTCGGGCGGCAAGATGGGCAGGCGCGAGATCTTGGGGTTGTAGAGCAGTTCCTGGCCTTGTTGAGACACGGTGTAGCTGATGAACTTGCGGGCCTCGGCGGTGTTTTTGCCACCACTGACCAAGGCGATGTTGGCCGGCACGACGGCCGTCACATCGGGGTAGACAAATTCGACTGGAAAGCCGGAGTACTTGCCCGCAAGGCCAAAAAAGTCGATCACCAGACCAATGCCAAACTGTCCATTGTTGACACCATCGGGCACGCCAAAACTGCGCTCGGTGATGGCCGCGCTGTTGCCCGAAATCTGCAGCAACTGGCTCCAGCCTTTGTCCCAGCCCTCACCTTGCAGCAGCGTCTCGACCGTGAGGTGCGTGGTGCCCGAACGCGACGGCGAGCTCATGGCCACATGGCCAAAGTACACCGGCTTCATCAAATCAGCCCATTGCTTGGGCGCGGGCACCTTGTTGGCGGTCATGTAGCGGGTGTTCCACATCAGGCCATAACCGGCCAGGGCTTGACCCAGATAGAGGTTGTCGGGCGAGTTGATGGGATAAGCGCCCACTTTGCTGGGCGCTGCCTTGTTGGCCAGATCGCCAATGGGTTCGAGCAATTTCAGGCCCGTGAGCACCTCGAAGGCATCCGGTGCCGAGGCCCAGAAAACATCGGGGCGTTGGCCCACGGGCAACTCGCGGACATAGGCGATGCCCTGCACCGTGTTTTTGTTCAGGATCTCGATCTTGATCTCGGGGTTGGCTTTTTCGAAGGCCGCTTTGTAGGCCTGTGTCAGCTCTTTGGGAAAGGAGGTGACCACCGTCACCGTACCGGCCTGGGCCGCTTGCATGCCCCAGCCCGCCAGTACCCATGCAGCAGCGGCCATCGTTTGGCGAATCAATGGTTTTTTCATGCGTTGGTCTCCAAAGTATTGTTCAGTCCAGCCGCCATGCTAACGGCAAGCAAAGCAGACGGCCAATCATGTTTGATGATGTGACGCATCATCGGCACGCGCTTAAATACTCGGGTAAACCAGTATGGCCCAGCGCTACACACGGCGCGTACAGCCGTGACAGCCGTGCAGGCTAGCCTGCCGGTCCAGTGCGATAAGGCCCCGTTAACATCAGTCTCTTAAGCTTCAAGCCATCCCAACATTTCCGCTGCACACATGAACGACAACACCTCAGTCCAGCCCAAACGACAAGGCCTTTCCCGCGTCTGGCACGCCTTTTTTTATTCCATCGAAGGTTTACGCGCCGGTTGGCACGAGCCTGCTTTTCGACAAGAGGCCGTTTTGGCGGTGTTGATCTTGCCGGGGGCCTGGTGGCTGGGCCAAAGCTGGACCGAAGTGGTGCTGCTGGTGGGTGTGGTGGTGGCCGTGCTGGTGGTGGAGTTGCTCAACACCGCCATCGAAGCGGCGATTGACCGCGTGGGGCCAGAGTGGCATGCGCAATCCAAGCTGGCCAAGGACACGGGCAGCGCGGCCGTGCTGCTCAGCTTGCTGCTGTGTGGCGGGGTGTGGCTGTCGGCCCTGTGGCGTTGGTGGTCAGCCTGAGCGCTCTGACTCAGGCCGGGCGTAACGCACATGCGGAAAACACATTCAACTCAGGCTTGTGCATGCGGGTTTTGACTTGGGCAAGTGTCAAGACCGAATGAAAGTAGTGGTCGTGCGAGACAGCCTCTGCCACCTGTTTTTTCCAGCAAGCGCCGTCCCAGCCCAGCTGTGACTGCATGGATTTGGACAACCACAGCGCCATGGGCACATGGGTTTGCTCTTTGGGGGCCATCATGAAAGGCATGCCGTGCAAGTACAGGCCTTTTTCGCCGAGCGATTCGCCATGGTCTGAGACGTACAGCATGGCCGTTGGCCGTGACTGGCTTTTGAGCCAACGCACGGTTTGCGACAGCAGGTGGTCGGTGTAACGCACCGCGTTGTCGTAGGCGTTGACGATCTCCTGGGGCGGACAGTCCTGCAGCACATTGGTGCGGCATTCGGGCTGGTAGACCTTCATGTCGGGCGGTGTGCGCTTGTAATAGGCCGGGCCGTGGTTGCCCATTTGGTGCAGCACAACCACGGTGCCCGCTGAGCCAGACCCCGAATCACCCGCTTTTTCGAGCTGCGCCAGACGCTCGGGCAAGACACGCAGCATGATGTCGTCAAAGCACTCACCATCCGGGCACAAAACCAGGTCTTTCAATTCACGGGTGCTGGCGTTCAGTATGCGGTCACAAACGCCTTTGCAGCCGGACTGGTTGTCCAGCCACAGCACCTGCATGCCAGCACGCTGCAACACGTCCAGCAGGTTTTCATAAGGGATGTCGTTTTTGGCGTTCGCCTCGCGCCCCAAATGCGAAAACATGCACGGCACCGAGACTTGGGTGTTGGTGCCACAGGAGCTCACATTGGAAAAATAAGCCAGCTCCCCACTGCCTTGCAGTTGGCGCAGCTGCGGTGTGGTGTCGCGCTCGTAGCCACCCAAGCCAAAGTTGGCAGCACGCACGGTTTCACCCACCACCAACACGATCAAGGGCGGTGCCTCGCCTGCCCCGGATGTTCGGGCCAATACTGCGTCTTGCCCGATGGGCTGCAAAGGAAGTCTGACCTGCGCGGTCTGCCCCACCACCAAACGCGTGCTGGCATAAATGGTGTTGAAGGGGTTGAGCATGTAGCGCAGGGATTTGTGGTTGCGCATGGTCGAGGCCAGATCCTGGAAAGAAGCCCAGATCACCACCAGCATGAGCAGCAGAGCCAAGCCCGCCAAGCCCAGCTGCCGCCCCAACAAATACCGGGTGGGCAGTTCTTGCACGGGCTGACGCCACCACCACCACCCCGGCAGCACCACGCCGAGCGCCAACGCCGCCAACAAAGGCCACGACAACAAATCGCGCACTTCGCGCACATCCGTCTGCACGGTGTTGGCCATCATGGTGGGGTCGATCACCACACCATAGGTGTGCATGAAATAACTGTTGGCTACCGCCACCAGCAAGAGCACCACACCCACGGGTTTGCGCCAGCGGGGCCAAACCAGCAGACTCAACAGCACAGTGGTGGCTGCCATCACGATCAAGCCAAAACCGAGCAAACCCAAGTCGGTGCGCAGGCCGTGGCTGTCCGTTAAGGCCCACAGCGCCCGCCACAGGGGCAGATTACCCGCCGTGCTGAGCCACAAGGCCAGCACCAGCAACAAACTCAAGGGGTGCCAAGGGCGGCGGGCAGGCGCATCAGAAGGAGAACGATCGGCAGAAGAGAGGGTCATGGGCAACAGATGGCAAAGCAAGAGCTGCCATTCTGAAAACCCAGTCTTATCGCAACATTAAGCCTTGCCCGAAAGTTCAACCGAGGCAGGCCAAACCAGCGCAAAACGCTTGCCAAAAGGTGCAGCGCCGCCATCGCGCACCAGCTGAGCCCCCTGACTTTGGGCAATGCGCTCGACCAAGGTCAGGCCAATGCCCAGACCCACGTTGGAGCTTGTGCCCGTGTCGGGCGCCGTGTCGGAGCCCGGTGTGCGCACAGCGCTGACATCACCGCCGTCGTCGCTGACCGACAGCGCCACCTGGCCTGCGGCATCGCGGGCCACACGCACCTCGACATAAGTGCCTGCCGGGTTGTGGCGCAAGGCGTTGTCCACCAGGTTGCGCAAGGCCAGCTCCAGCAAAGTGGACTGCCCGGGCAGAACCAATGACTCGGGCGCTTCGAGCGCGATGTCTTGACCCAGCTCATGGGCCAGCGCCGCATGCTCAGACACCACACGCAGGGCCAAAGCGCACAAGTCCACCTGCTCGGACACATCACCCGTCAGGCTTTGGGCCCGCGCCAAGTCCAGCAACTGCGACAGGATGCGCCCGGCACGCAAAGCGCCCTGCTCTACCGCCTGCAAGGCCTGGTCTTGCTCGGCAGCCCCGCTGCCCTTTCGTGCACGCCGGGCCTGCAGCACCAAGGCCGTCAAAGGGGTGCGCAGTTCGTGGGCCACGTCGGCGGCAAAGCGCCGCTCACGCCCAATCTGGGCCTGCAAGCGCAGCACCAAAGCGTTGATCGACTGCACCGTCACGCCCAGTTCCCGATAAGGCTGCTGCGGCACCAGGGTTTGGCCCGCATCGACGTCAAGCGCCGCGATCTTGCCCGACAAGCGCTGCAGGGGCAGCAGGCCGCGCCGTATGGCAGAGGCCAGCATCAAGGCCACCAGCGGCAAAAACACCAGCGCAGGCAGCAAAATGTGTTCAGAAATGTCGGCGGCCAACGCTTCACGCCGCGCCGGGTCCATGAATACCGCCACGCGGCGAACCACTGTGGCCTCGGTCGATTCGGCCACATACACCCGCCAATCTTGCGAGACGCCCTGCAGCGTCAGGCCCAGTGTCTGGTGGCCCAGTGCCAGACGGGGTGGCAGTTGAGCGTGCACACCGTGTGAGTCCCAAACCAAGCGATCACCTTGCCAAATCACCACATGAAATTCAGGCGCATAGGCGTTCGGTGGGTGTTGGCTGAGGGCCGCAGGCAGCTGAGCCTGATGGGCATTGGGGGGATTGGGTGTACCAGGCACCAACAAGGGTTGAGCCAAAGGCTGGCTGAGCAGCAGTTGCGCGGCCGACACCAGCAGGCCGTCGCTGATTTCTTCGGCCTCGTGGTAGCCCGTGGAGTAAGCCAATCCGGCCAACAACATCCACAGCGCCACCACAGCCCCGAATGCCCACGCC
The DNA here is from genome assembly GCA_021731425.1 of Limnohabitans sp. Classification (GTDB taxonomy): domain Bacteria; phylum Pseudomonadota; class Gammaproteobacteria; order Burkholderiales; family Burkholderiaceae_C; genus Limnohabitans_A. The sequence goes on from JAKFXJ010000001.1 coordinate 6,754, forward strand.
CACAAATAACGCCACAAAGAGCGGTCTTGGGCCCTGCCAAGATGGACTTGAGGAGTCGTCATTTGCGCCATCAAGCCGGCCCTTGGGGTTCTGGCACCGGCACAAAGTAGCCCACGCCGCGCACCGTCTTGACCAGGCCATCGCCCAGTTTGCGGCGCAGGTGGTGCATGTGCACCTCCAGGGCGTTGCTGTCCAGCACTTCGTCAAAACCATAAAGAGCTTGCTCCAAGCGCGGACGCGACAGCACCTGGCCGCTGCCGCGCAAAAGCGCCAGCAGCAAGGCAAATTCTTTGGCCCGCAGGGCCACGGGCTCGCCGTTTCGCACCACCGTGTGGGCCGCCGGGTCCACCACCAAGTCCCCGTGCCGCAGCACCGGCGAGGCGCGGCCTTCGCTGCGGCGCAAAGCCACGCGCATGCGGGCCAGCAACTCTTCGGGCTCGAAGGGCTTGACCACATAGTCGTCTGCCCCCTCGTCCAGCCCGGTCACCCGGTCGGGCAAGGCATCACGGGCGGTCATGATCAGCACCGGCATGACACTGCCCGAGCTGCGCACCTGGCGCAGCCAGTCCAGCCCATCGCCGTCGGGCAAGCTCAGGTCCAGCAAGACCAAATCAAAAGGCTCCACGCGCAAAGCGGCCGAGGCCAGTGCCAGGGTGGCCGTCACATCCACCGCGTAGCCGCTGCCCCTCAGGGTCGCGGCCAGGCCCGTGGCGATGCCCGTGTCGTCTTCCACAATCAATACCCGCATGGCTTCATTTCCGGAGGTGTGCCTGATCTGCTGATGAGGCCTGATTGTGTCAGGAGTGGTGTGCATGTTGGGCATCTTGGCAGGGCGAAATTAAGGCAGCCTTAATGCGGCGGCTGTTTAATGCCCGCCATGACCCTCATGGCCCTCAACAAGATTGACAGCACGACCCTGCACCAACAAAGGGAGCAAAACCGATTGGGCTCAGCATCGCCCGGTCTGTGGCTATGGCTTGCCTGTTTCGGCCTGACCGCGGTTTGGGACGCTTCGGGGGCCGACCTAAGCGTGATGCGCTGGCTGGGCGATGCACAAGGCTTTGCGCTGCGCGACCACTGGTGGCTCAGCACGGTTGGGCACGATGGTGCCAAGCGACTGGCTGTGCTCGTGTTCTTGGGCATCGTGTGGATGGCGTTCCGGCCCATGGGCATTTGGCGCCAAATGCCGCGCACACAGCGGCTCGAAATCGTCGTGGGCATCACCCTGAGCCTGTTGGTGGTCACCGCCATCAAACGCGTCAGCATGACCAGCTGCCCCTGGGAGCTGCAGGCTTTTGGCGGCATCGCCAACCATGTCTCCCATTGGGCTTGGGGTGTCACCGATGGCGGCAGTGGCCATTGCTTTCCGGGCGGCCACGCCTCCAGCGCTTTGGCATTCCTGGCCCTGAGCCTGCCGTGGCTGGCCTCCACCGAGCACCACCAGCGGCGCACAGGACAAAAGCTCATGGTGGCCATCTTGGTGTTGGGCCTGGTTCTTGGCGTCATCCAAACCCTGCGCGGGGCCCACTACCCCAGCCACACGGCTTGGACAGCTTTGATTTGTGCCGCCACATCCTGGGCCAACCATGTCTTGTTTAAACAGTGGCGAATCTGGCGCTCACAGTCACAAGGGAGCTCCGTGCCGGGCCAACATGCCACTTGAGGGGCTAATCAATGGGGTTTGAGCTTGGAACTCACCTGCTTCCAAAGCGGTGTCTGGCTGAGCAGGGTCAAGGCCAAGGCCAACAAAATCGCGAAGGACAGCGGTGATGTGAAAAATTCGGTCACAAACTGC
>JAKFXJ010000342.1 GCA_021731425.1 Limnohabitans sp.
CAAGGAAGGCCAGAGCGTGCCGGTGGGCGTGGGTCAGCCCACGCTGCGCATCGATGGCCTGACCGTTGGGGGAACGGCCTGAACATGAGCCCTGACGCCCCAAAAGGTCATCCGGGTTTGTCCCCGGATCTGCTTGTCAGGAATTGTCATTCAGCTGTGATACATTGAACCCATGTCTTTGCGCACCGCTTTTTACTTTTTTTATTTTTGGTTCTCAGTCCCCGGCGGACGAGAGGCGAGCGCATAAGCACCCGAACATCTCGATACACACCGCCGGAGCCCCAAAGCCCGGCGGTTTTTTTTCACCTGTTTTTTTCAATCTGAGGAGTCCACGATGAATGCCAAAACCGCAGCCCCCGAGAGCTGGTATCCGAATGCCGCCGACCGCACTGGCCAGACCGACGACGAACGCATCAAGGACATCACCGTGCTCCCGCCACCGGAACATTTGATCCGCTTTTTCCCGATTGCCGGCACGGCCACTGAAACCCTGATCTCCCAAACCCGCCAATCGATCGCCAAGATCGTGCACGGCCAAGACGACCGCCTGCTGGTCATCATTGGCCCCTGCTCGATCCACGATCCAGCTGCGGCCCTTGACTACGCCCGCCGTTTGAAGCCCTTGCGGGACAAGTACGCCGACACGCTCGAGATCGTGATGCGTGTCTACTTCGAAAAGCCCCGCACCACCGTGGGTTGGAAGGGCCTGATCAACGACCCCTATCTGGACGAGAGCTACCGCATCGACGAAGGCCTGCGCATTGCCCGTCAGTTGCTGATCGAGATCAACCGCCAAGGTTTGCCAGCAGGTAGCGAGTTTCTAGACGTGATCTCGCCCCAGTACATCGGTGACCTGATCAGTTGGGGCGCCATCGGTGCCCGCACCACCGAGAGCCAGGTGCACCGCGAGCTGGCTTCGGGCCTGTCGGCGCCCATCGGCTTCAAGAATGGCACGGATGGCAACATCAAGATCGCGACCGACGCGATCCAGGCCGCAGCCCGTGGTCACCACTTTTTGTCGGTGCACAAAAACGGCCAAGTCGCCATCGTGCAGACCCAGGGCAACCAAGACTGCCATGTGATTTTGCGCGGCGGCAAAGCGCCCAACTACGACGCCGAAAGCGTAGCCGCCGCCTGTAAGGAACTCGAAGCCGCCAAACTGCCCGCCACTTTGATGGTGGACTGCAGCCACGCCAACAGCAGCAAAAAGCACGAGCGCCAGATCGACGTGGCCAAAGACATCGCGGCGCAGATCAGCGGCGGCTCACGTCAGGTGTTCGGTGTCATGGTTGAAAGCCACCTGAAAGATGGTGCGCAGAAGTTAACGCCGGGCCAGCACGATGTGGCGAACCTGACCTACGGCCAAAGCATCACCGACGCTTGCATTGGCTGGGACGACAGCGAAGGCGTGTTGCAGGTGCTGTCGGATGCGGTGAAGGCGCGTCGGGCTGGCTGATATTCAGGCGAGGCATTTGAATGCCTTGTGGGAGGCCGCCCCTGCGGCCGAACGCGGGCATCGCCTGATCGCATGGATTCGCGAGCAGGGGCTCGCTCCCACACAAAGGCAGCGTGTCAGTTTCTTGCCAACGCTTCCAGCAGCTTCGTGTGAATCCCACCAAAGCCGCCGTTGCTCATACACAGCAAGTGGTCGCCGGGCTGAACTTGCGCCAGCACCTGAGCAATCACCGCGTCGATGTTGGCACCCACCTGCGCTTTTGTACCCATAGGTTCAAGAGCAGCCGCCGCATCCCAGCCGAGGCCGCCTGAATGGCAAAAAGCCAGATCGGCTTCTTCCAGGCTCCAGGGCAGCTGGGCTTTCATGGTGCCAAGCTTCATGGTGTTGCTGCGTGGCTCAAAAATCGCGAGGATGCGGGCTTGGCCCACTTGACGGCGCAGGCCGTTGACGGTGGTGCGGATGGCGGTGGGGTGGTGTGCGAAGTCGTCGTAGACGGTGATGCCTCCCCCTTCGCGTTGGACGGTGCCACGCACCTCCATGCGACGTTTGACGTTTTCAAAGGTGGCCAAGGCTTGCGCCGCCACACCTGGTGCCACGCCCACATGCTCGGCGGCCGCGATGGCCGCCAGTGCATTGAGCTGGTTGTGCACGCCGCCAATCGCCCACTGCACTTTGGCCACGGATTGGCCAGCCTGCAAGACCTGAAACTGCGAGGGCTCACCCTGGGCCACAAAGTCGCTCACAGCGGTCCCAAATGTGCGCACTTCACTCCAGCATCCCTGGCCCAGCACGCGCGTCAGGCTTTCCTCCAGTCCGTTGACCACCACGCGGCCCGAGCCGGGCACGGTGCGCACCAAGTGGTGGAACTGGCGCTCAATCGCCGCCAGGTCGTCAAAGATGTCGGCGTGGTCGAACTCGAGGTTGTTCAGGATGGCGGTGCGAGGGCGGTAGTGCACAAACTTGCTGCGCTTGTCGAAAAAGGCGGTGTCGTACTCGTCCGCTTCGATCACGAAATACTTTCCACCCCCCAGCCGGGCCGACACGCCAAAGTTGAGCGGCACGCCTCCCACCAAAAACCCCGGTTGCAGACCGGCCTGCTTCAGCACCCAGGCCAGCATCGAGGTGGTGGTGGTTTTGCCGTGGGTGCCCGCCACCGCCAGCACATGGCGGCCTTGCAGCACATGTTCGGACAGCCACTGGGGCCCACTGGTGTAGGGGGCACCGGCCTCCAAAATGGCTTCCATCAGCGGAAATTTGGGGTTGCCGTCGGCCAATCGGACCCGGCTGACCACATTGCCCACCACGTACATGTCGGGTTTCAGGGCCATCTGCTCGGCGTCAAAACCCTCGATCAGCTCGATCCCCAATGCCCGCAGCTGGTCGCTCATGGGTGGGTAAACGCCCGCGTCACAACCCGTGACCCGATGCCCTGCCTCGCGGGCCAGCGCGGCCAAGCCCCCCATGAAGGTGCCACAAATGCCCAAGATATGTATATGCATGCTGGGATTTTAGGGGGCCATCGGGTGCAAGCCGGACCGAGACCTGTTGGGGCCGGTCACAATTGGTGCCCATGAACGACCTTGCCCTTGAAATTGCCGCCACCGCCGCCCGTCTGGTGGTCGAAGAAGGCTTGGCCTTTGGCCCGGCCAAGCACCGCGCCCTCAAAGAGCTGGGCCTGCCCACGCGCACCGCTTTGCCCACCAACGACGTGGTCGAGGCCGAGGTGCGCGACTACATCGCCTTGTTTTGCGCCGACACGCAGCCGGGCGAATTGCTGGCCTTGCGCGAATTGGCAAGGGTCTGGATGCAGCGACTGGCCGAATTCCGACCGCACCTCGGTGGTGCGGTCTGGCAAGGCTGGGCCACACGATTGTGCGATGTGGACCTGGCCTTGTTTTGTGACGACCCCAAATCGGCCGAAATTGCCCTGATCAATCAGAACCAGCGTTACGAGACGCAAACCGTGCGTGGCCTGCATGGCGACGACGTGGAAGTGCTGAGCCTGCACAGTTTTTGTGAAGACTTGAACGAAGATGTGGGTGTGCACCTGCGCATTTACGACCTGGACGATTTGCGGGGGGCTTTGCTGCCCGATGCGCAAGGCCGTTCACCCCGGGGGGATTTGCTCGCTTTGGAGCGCCTGCTGGCGGCATGAAAGACAATTCGAGCATGAATCCATCCACTGAAAACCCCTCCAGACGCCACTTGATTTGGGGGGCAGGCGCTGCAGCCGCTGTTGCTGGGGTCGGCGTGGCCTTGTGGCGTTTTGAGCCTCGGGACGTGGCCAATTCCGCCAGCCACCCGTTTTGGGGCGAGCAATTTGAGACACCCTCGGGCGAGTCCTTGGCCATGGCCGGTTTCCAGGGCAAACCGCTGCTGCTGAACTTTTGGGCCACCTGGTGCCCACCTTGCATCGAAGAGTTGCCCATGATTGAGGCCTTTTGGCGGGAAAACACAAGCAACGGCCATCAAGTGGTGGCTTTGGCCATTGACCAACCCAGTGCTGTGCGTCGCTTTTTGGGCCGACAGCCGCTGAGTTTCCCGGTTGGCATGGCGGGTTTGGCGGGCACGGAGTTGGCCAAATCTCTGGGTAATGCGGCGGGTGGCTTGCCATTTACGGTATTTTTCAAAGCAGATGGCAGCATTTGGCGGCAGAAGATGGGGCAGCTGACGCCGGATGATTTGTCCCAGTGGCGCAGTGCCACCCTTTGAGACATTTTCCTTTGCTCCTTTCTCTTTGGGGCGCCAGAAAAGCGCTGAACCTGCATGGTCTGGTCGACTGATTCGGATGAGAAAAGGTAAATTCATGTATTTTGACTAGAATTTGGTGTAAATTCGCTCCATTACATGTGCTCAAGCAATGGAGGATCTATGGATTTGCGCAAACTCAAAACACTGATTGACTTGGTGTCCGATTCGAACGTGTCGGAGTTGGAAATCACCGAAGCCGAAGGCAAGGTCCGTATTGTCAAGAGCATGGGTGTGGCACAGCCTGTGGTGATGCAACAAGCTGCTCCCATGGCCGCAGCCCCTGTCATGGTGGCCCCAGCGGCGCCCGCGGTTGAGCCTGCACCTGTGGTGGCTGCAGCGACGGCCGGTCATGCCGTCAAGTCGCCCATGGTGGGGACTTTTTACCGCTCGTCCAGCCCTGGCTCGGCGCCATTCATCCAGATCGGCTCGGTGGTCAAAGAGGGCGACACCCTGTGCATCATCGAAGCGATGAAGATCCTCAACGAGATCGAATCCGACAAAGCCGGTACCGTCACGCAGATCCTGTGTGAAAACGGCCAGGCCGTGGAATACGGTCAGCCTCTTTTCATCGTCGAATAAAGCCACGGGGATTTCATGTTCAAGAAAATCCTGGTCGCCAACCGAGGCGAAATCGCCTTGCGCATCCAACGCGCTTGTCGCGAGCTGGGCGTCAAGGCGGTGATGGTGTATTCCGAAGCCGACAAAGAAGCCAAATACGTCAAATTAGCAGAAGAAGCCGTTTGTATTGGCCCGGCGGCTTCCCCGCTGAGCTACCTCAACATGCCCGCCATCATCTCGGCCGCCGAGGTCACGGATGCCGAAGCGATTCACCCCGGCTACGGCTTTTTGAGCGAAAACGCCGACTTTGCCGAGCGGGTTGAGAAAAGTGGTTTCCAGTTCATTGGTCCCACCCCCGAGTCGATCCGCATCATGGGCGACAAGGTCTCGGCCAAACAGGCCATGATCCGTGCCGGTGTGCCGTGTGTGCCCGGCTCCGAAGGTGAGCTGCCCGATGACCCGGTGCAAATCCGACGCATCGCCAAAGCCGTGGGTTACCCGGTCATCATCAAGGCCGCAGGTGGCGGCGGTGGTCGTGGCATGCGTGTGGTGCACACCGAGGCAGCGCTGGTGAACGCGGTACAAATGACCAAGGCCGAAGCCGGTGCTGCTTTTGGTAATCCTGCCGTCTACATGGAAAAGTTCTTGCAGAACCCACGCCACGTCGAGATCCAGATCATGGCCGACAAGCACCGCAACGCGGTGTATTTGGGCGAGCGTGACTGCTCCATGCAGCGTCGTCACCAAAAAGTGATCGAGGAAGCTCCGGCACCCGGTATCCCACGCAAGTTGATCGACAAGATCGGTGAACGCTGTGTGGCCGCTTGCAAAAAGATCAATTACCGCGGGGCGGGCACGTTTGAATTCCTCTACGAAAACGGCGAGTTCTATTTCATCGAGATGAACACCCGTGTGCAAGTCGAGCACCCGGTGACCGAGTGGGTCACCGGTGTGGACATCGTCAAGACGCAGATCATGGTCGCAGCCGGTGAGAAGTTGCCTTTCACCCAAAAGCAGATCCAGATCCGGGGCCATGCCATTGAGTGCCGCATTAACGCAGAAGATCCCTTTAAGTTCACACCTTCGCCCGGCCGCGTCACATCCTGGCACATGCCGGGTGGGCCCGGTGTTCGGGTGGATTCGCACGTGTACAACAACTACTTTGTGCCGCCGAACTACGACTCGATGATTGGCAAACTGATCGTGCACGGTGACACCCGTGAGCAGGCTTTGGCCCGCATGCAAACGGCTTTGAACGAGACCGTGATCGAAGGCATCAGCACCAATGTGCCTTTGCACCGCGAATTGATGGTGGACGCCAAGTTCATGCAAGGCGGCACCAACATCCATTATTTGGAACACTGGCTGAGCCAGCACAAGCGCTGACCTTTATGTATGAACTGAGCCTGCTGTGCCCCGAAGACCGGGTGGACGTGCTGAGTGATGCGCTCGATGCCCTGGACGCTTTGAGCGTGTCGGTCGAAGACGCTGACGCCCAGACGCCTGCCGAACAAGCGCTGTTTGGCGAGCCGGGCATGCCCCCGCCCAAAGACGGCTGGCAGCGTTCGCGCATGGTGGCCTTGTTTGCCCAAGAAGCAGCGGCCAAGGAGGCGGCGGTTTTGCTGGGTGCACAAGACTTTTTTGAGGACTGCCAGTTGCTGGGCATCCAGACCGTGGAAGACCAAGATTGGGTGCGTTTGACCCAGTCGCAGTTTGCGCCCGTCGAGGTGACCCCTGATTTTTGGATCGTGCCCACCTGGCACGAACCGCCCGAACAGGCCCGCCAAATCATCCGACTTGACCCGGGTTTGGCTTTTGGCACCGGTACCCACCCCACCACCCGCATGTGCCTGCGCTGGATTGCGCATCATGGCGTGCAGGGGCAGAGGGTGCTTGACTACGGTTGTGGCTCGGGTATCTTGGCCATTGGCGCGGCCAAATACGGCGCCAAGGACATCGATGCCGTTGACATTGACGATGCTGCGGTGACCTCGACCGAGTTGAATGCGCAGGCCAATGGCGTGCAGTTGAAGGCGGGCCTGCCCGACAAAGCACAAGGCCAGTACCAAACGGTCTTGGCCAATATTTTGGCCACGCCCTTGAAGGTGTTGGCCCCATTGTTGTGTTCTTATGTTTCGCCTGGTGGCCATTTGGTGTTGGCCGGTATCCTTGAGCGGCAGGCCGAGGAGCTCAAAACCGCCTACGCGCCTTGGCTGGCCCTCGAAGTGGCCGATGCCCAAGAGGGTTGGATTTTGATGACCGCCAAGGCGGTGGCTCATTCCGCCTAAAGCGGGCATTGGCGTGGCCCGGACAACGCCTACCCTCAAATCCTGCATGAGCCTGTCTACAATCTGGCCATGAACAGGATCACCCGCTGTCCTTCGTGCACCACGGTTTATCAGCTGGGGGACACCCATCTGCAGGCTGCCAAAGGTTGGTTGCGCTGCGGCGCCTGCAGCCATGTTTTTGACAGCACCGGGCTGGTACTGCGCTGGTCACCAGCGCCTGCCGAGCCATCGCGTCCACCTGAGTTGCTGCAGCCTGATGCGCCCGATGCAGGCGCTTTGAGTCTGACGCAGGCGCTGCAGGCGCCAGACGCGGTGGTTGATCCTGCAGAACGCATCGCACTCGATGATTTTCTGAAAAAAAAGGAAGACCACCACACGCCTGTTCAAACACGGCACGCGCAAGCCGAGCTGGCCGCATTTGAAAGTGCTTTGTCCAGTTTCAAGTCTGAGCCTTGGGTGATGGAGCCCACGGAACAGCCAGAGAAGGTCAGTGATCCCGCGCCCTCCAGGAGATGGCTTGCACCAGCAGGCCTGCTGAGCTTGGTTTTATTGCTGGTGCTGCATCTGGCTTACCTGCAAAGAGATGCCATTGTGGCCGCGTGGCCAACCAGTGAACCGGCGATGCGCCAGGTGTGCCAGTCCTTGGGTTGTGAAATCAGCCCTTTGCGTGACGCAGAGGGCGTGGTCATCGACAGTTCCAGCCTCGTGCAGCGCAGTGAAGACCATGTTCTGACTTGGTCCGTGCGCAACACCACGCGCAGTGTCTTGGGCATGACGGCCCTGGAGCTGAGTTTGATGGACCCACAAGGCAAGCTGGTCCTGCGCACTGTGCTCTTGCCTGCACAGACCGGCGCACCACCGACCTTGTCACCGGGTCAGTCCTGGTCCGGCAGCTTGAAGGTTCAGGTGTCGCCAGAACTGGTGTTCAGCGATTACCGCTTGCTCAGTTTCTACCCTTGACCTGGACCGGTTCGGCCGCCATCCTGAATGAAAAAAAGCCCGGCACTGTTGCCAGTGACGGGCTTTGTGGCTAGCGCCTAGACGGTGAATCAGGGCTTGGCGGCCGAAGGAAACGGCCACGCAGCTTGAGGATTCAATGTCGTTTGTGCAGCCGGGGCAGCGGGTGCTTTGGATGCCTTCTTTGCTGCTGGTTTTTTGGCCGCTTTTTTCACAACCGCTTTTTTGGCTGCTGGCTTCTTGGCTGCAGTCTTCTTGACTGCGGCTTTTTTGGCCGGTGCTGCTTTTTTGGCGGGAGCGGCTTTTTTCGCTACAGCTTTCTTTGCAACGGCTTTTTTGGCCGGTGCTGCTTTTTTCGCTGCTGGCTTTTTGGCTGCAGCTACTTTTTTGGCGGGAGCGGCTTTTTTGGCCGGTGCTGCTTTTTTAGCGGCTGGCTTTTTGGCTGCGACTGCTTTTTTGGCAGGAGCGGCTTTCTTAGCTGGA